>DASPUW010000128.1:0-7477 GCA_035622675.1 Burkholderiales bacterium
TTCTCTCCCGGCCAGCCCGACCTGACCTTGTTCGCCAACCGGATGGCGCCGATCGGTATCCTGTCGCTCGCCTCCTGGCTCGACAAGCATGGCCACGAAACCATGCTGCTCGACTGCCTCGGGCCGAATCCACCGCGAAACCCAGAAGAAACGGCGCAGAAGCTGCTCGACTGGAAGCCCGACATGGTCGGGTTTTCCACCACGACCTCGGCTTTTCTCGACGGCTACGACATCGCGAGCCTGATCAAGGAGAAGCGGCCCGAAGTGAAGATCATCTTCGGGGCCGTGCACGCGTCCTCGATCGGCGGGCAGCTGCTGGAACACTTTCCGCACGTCGACTACCTGTGCGTCGGTGAGGGCGAGGGGACGCTGCAGGACCTGGCCGACGGCAAGCCACTAGCGACGATCTCGAACCTGGTCTGGCGCGACGGTGAGCGCATCGTCTCCAACTCGCGACGCGCGCGGCTCGACGACCTCGACGAGCTGCCCTTCCCAGCGTGGCACAAGCTCGAAGGATTTGCCAAGGGGTACCACCTGCCGCTTTTCAGCTACGTGAAGCGGTACGGCGCGACCATGATCACCAGTCGCGGGTGCCCGTTCACCTGCAGCTTCTGCGACCGCACGGTGTACGAGCACAAGTACCGGCACAACTCGGCCGAATACACCTGGGAGCACATGAAGTACTTGCGCGACCGTTTCGGCGTGCATCACATCAACTTCTACGACGACCTGTTCACCGCGAGCCGCAAGCGCGTAGTCGAGCTGTGCGAGGTGCTCATCCGCAAGCCGCTCGGCATGAACTGGAACTGCGCCATCCGTGTCGGCCATAACGACGACGAAGAGTTGTTTTCGCTGATGCAGCGCGCGGGAGCGCTGATGCTCTCCATGGGGATGGAGACCGCCGATCCCGCGATGATGGAACGGCACAAGACCGGCGTGGAGCTCGATCAGGTGCGCGAGACGGTGAAGCGCATCCGAAGGCTAGGCATGCGCGCCAAGGGCTTATTCATCTTCGGTCTGCCGGGTGAAACGCCCGAAACCTTCAAGAAGACTTCAGACTTCATCATGGAGCTCGATCTCGACGAGATGAACATGACGAAGTTCACGCCGTTCCACGGCGCGCCGATGTGGCACGAGATCATCCACAACAACGGCATCGAAGGGGATTTCCACGAAGACTGGCGGCTGATGAACTGCCTCAACTTCGTCTACGTGCCGCAGGCTTTCTCCTCGCGCGAGCAGATGGAGGATCTCTACAACTGGCACGTGCAGCGCTACTACAAGAGCAAGCAGTATCAGCGCCGCTTCCGCCAGCGCATCTGGCAGCACCGCTGGACGCTGTGGCACATCATCAAGCACCTGCCGACGCTGCTCAGGGCGAAAGCGCATTTCACCCACGAGGGTGTCTCGGTGGCGACGCAGCTCGAGCAGATCCCACTGCACCCGGCGCAGCCGCGCGAGCAACTCGCCGCCGGCACCACGTCCAACACGGTCTACGCCGACGTCCCGGAGCAGTATCTACCGGAGAGCAAGAAGGTCATTCCGGTGCATTTGCGCGCCCGCCCGGATCGCGCCGCCGCCTGAACTCGTTGGCGGCGCGGCGGACCGCAGTTGGGACGAACTGTCGCCTCAAGTGATTTCCTGCGCCGCGGCTCCACGCTGCTGCGCCCGATTCGATCCTCCCGTTCAGCGGTCGACTGGTTTACCGGTCCGAGGCCGTGGGGTGGCGTAAGCCCTGAGGGTATTTGCCTCTCGAAGCGGTTTTCGATCGTGGTTTGCCAGGCGATGGCATTTGGGTATATACAGAGCGGGCATGCCTCAGAGAGCGGTCGAGATCATCTTGATGCGTCAGCTCGCGGGCTACCTCGCGATGCCGATTCTGCTGTTCGACCCGGAAGGGAATCTGCTTTTCTACAACGAGCCTGCGGAAGCGATCCTCGGCCGGCGATTTGACGAGACCGGTGAGATTCCGCTCAAGGAGTGGTACGCCATGGTCGCGCCGATTGCCGAAGACGGCTCGCCCGTTCCGCTCGAGACGCTCCCCTTGGTCATCGCTCTCAAGGCGCGCCAAGCAGCGCATCGCGCTTTCTGGTTGCACATGCCGGATGGAAGTCGCCGGAAGGTCGAGTCGACGGTGTTCCCGCTGGAGGGGCAAGGCGGTCGCAATCTGGGCGCCGTGTCGATCCTGATGGAGGTACGCGCAGCGTGAGGGTCACGCTTTGGGGGACACGCGGCTCCTTGGCGACCCCCGGCCCCGAGACCGTTCGCTACGGAGGCAACACCTCCTGCGTCGAGGTGCGAGGCTCCAACGGTGCCTCGCTGATCCTCGATGCCGGCACGGGCATTCGGCGTCTCGGCGCGAATCTCGGCCCCCGATGCGGGTCGAGTGGACCTGCTCCTCACGCACCTGCACATGGACCACATTCAGGGGCTCGGCTTCTTCAGGCCGCTGGATCAGCCTGGTCAGGAGGTGCATATTTGGGGACCACCCTCCACGACGCTCGACCTGCAGGCGCGCCTAAGCCGCTACCTCTCACCTCCGCTTTTTCCGGTCCGGCTGCGCGAACTGCCCTGCCGCCTGACCCTTCACGATGTCCCACTTGGGGCGTTCGAGGTCAGGGGTTTCGAAGTCACAGCAGCGCTTGTGTGTCATCCGGGGCCGACGGTCGGATACAGGATCAGCGAAGGCGGTGTGTCAATCGCTTATATCCCCGATCACGAGCCTGCGTTAGGGGCACGAAGATTTCCCGAGCGATCGGAATGGACCTCAGGATTTGACCTCGCGGCGGGCGCTGACCTTCTCATTCACGACGCGCAGTACAGCGCCGTAGAGTACTCGCGGCGCGTTGGGTGGGGACATAGTGCCGTCCTCCATGCCCTCAGGTTTGCAGCAGCAGCGGGGGCCAAGCGGCTAGTCACTTTCCACCACGATCCAGGTCACGACGACGCAGCCCTCGACCGACTCGTCGACGAGGCGCGCGGCTCCGTCGATGTCCCGTTAGAGCTTATTCCCGGCGCCGAGGGTGCGCGCTTCGATCTCAGCCCTGGCTGAGAGTCGGGAGTCGACCGGGCTCGAGCCAGCGTAACCGCGCAGACCGGGAGGAGACGCTCCTTTCTCTATGCCGGAGCGTTCCTCCACGCGCGCTGCCCGGGAAATGACGTCGCGTTTACGCTGCTCGTTTGAGCGTGAAGCCGGGTCCGACGTAGGTTTCGTCCCAGGCCGGCAGCTTCTCGACCTTTTGCGTCATCCAGCGGACCAGATTGGGGAAATCTTTAAGCGGCAAACCCTGGACGGCATGTAGATGCATTGGGGCCGCGACGACAATGTCCGTGATCGTCGCGTTCTTGCCGCACAGCCAATCGCTATTCGTGAGCCGTGAGTCCAGGATCCCCGCCAGTTTCCTGAATCTCGGCTCCTCGGCGGCGAGCACCTTGGGATCGGGCTTGTCTCCCAGCAGTGGTTTGACGCAATTTTCAACCAGATACGTATAGCAGCTCGGAAACCAGCTGCTGGATTCCCACAGCAGCCAGCGGTTGATGTCTGCTCGCGTCTTCAAGTCCTTCGGATACGCCTCAGCCTTGTTGTGCTTGTCCGCAGCATATTGAAGTATGGCATTCGACTCCCAAAGGATGAAGCCGTCATCGACCATCGAGGGCACGCTGGCATTTGGGTTGATCTCCACGTATTCCGGGCTCTTTTGTTTGCCCGTGAAATAGTCGACATGATTTAGCGTGTAATTCACCCCTAGGAATTTGAGTCCGGCAATTACTTTTCTGCTGTTGACGGTGATCGGATCGGCGTAGATTTCCATGCTTGGTCCTCCTCTGTTCACCCTAATCTCGGATCGTTCTGCGCACGGCCAAACAGCCGGCGGGCCGGCTAAAAAAAGTATAGTCCACCCGGGTGCCGGGCGCTTCAGGGTATTGCGAACCAGCCCTGCTTGAGCGGCATCTGGCGTGCCACTCAATCGTAGACGACCATGCACCGCACTTCGATGCTCCAGCGGTCGGGGGCATCGACTGGCGTGGCCGGGTCTTCAAAAGCACTATGGAAGCTGAAAGTGCAGGGCACACCCTCCTGATCGCCTGCGTCACTCTCGCGGCCCATGGTCCGCGCGAGTTTGCCCTCGGAGTCCCATTGTTTGATCAAGAGCGCTTCGTTGCAGGTGATGCCGGGATAGTAGTACCACTGGTGCCGCGACGAATGTCTGGCGAAATAGTTCTCGCCGATTCGATCTTGGTAGTGGATCTCGAACACCACCAGATCCTCTGGTTGCACGCTGTGTGCATCGCACAGTCCAAGCGGGTGGGTAGCAACCGGTTCTTTGGCAATGTTGCGCCAGACATTGATGATTGCAAACCGGCCCCGCGTGCCGAGTGCGCGCTCGGCCATCTCCGGCGCGATCAGTGATTGCCCTTCCTTCAGCACAGACCTCACGGTGTCGTTCTTGCCTGGCGGCTTCGTAAGATCACGTAGCCGCTGGGGCGCACTGGTCAGGGTGTAATCTCCATGGACGACGTGGGCAGGCCCTTGGACTTGCTGCCCCCCGCTGATGCGTCTCTGGCTGGTCTTGCCCGAAGCCGATCGCACGTTGTGGTCGAAAGCGAATGCATGCCGACCGGTCACCTCTCGCACGATCTCTGCGCATTGTGGGTAATAGTGTTTGACAACATCCGTGTGGTCGAGAAAGTTGATCGCTGCGACCGACACAGGGCGCTCTAATAGTTCGAATCCATTGGCCACGAGGGTGCAGCGGTTCTCATGCTGCAGTACGCGGGCGTTGTGTACCGGCATGCGCTGTTCCACGAACGACACGCCTTGCCACCCGGCATCGCTCCCATCCTGGTCGCGGCGGGTGAATACCTTGCCGTTCCGATACAACGAAGGCTGCACCGAGGCGTCCATGTACTTGAAGATCCCGGAGGTGTTTCCGCTCTTCTGGAGTCTCGCCGTTGTGTCTTCCATGTGCGCCACCTCCGAGCCCGAACATCGAGTGCCTGTGATTACCCATGCGTCATCGGTTTCTGAGATAGGATACTGCAAAGTTGACACGGCACGAGGAGGCTTGCGCCGATAGGCCATGGAATGCGCAAAGTGCCAGTACCGGGGCCCTGTTCTTTCCTATGCTCCGCACCGACGAACGTGTCCTGATCTTCCTGCTGGCCTGCGTGCAGTTCACGCACATCATGGACTTCATGGTTCTGATGCCGCTCGGGCCGCAGTTGATGCGCGTCATGCAGATCAGCGCGCGCGAATTCAGCTTCCTGGTGGCAGCCTATACCTTGAGCGCCGCCGCGGCATCCTTGGTGACCGCCTTCTATATCGATCGCTTCGACCGCAAGCGGGCGCTCCTTTTCCTCTATGGTGGCTTCATGCTGTCCACGCTGTTCTGCGGCTTGGCGACGCACTATCCAGCTTTGCTGGCGGCGCGTCTGCTGGCGGGTGGGTTTGGCGGCGTGTGTGGCGCCGCCGTCTACTCCATCATCGGCGACGCAATTCCGCCAGAGCGGCGCGGTGCGGCCATGGGAACGGTGATGTCGGCTTTCGCCATTTCCGCCACCGCCGGCGTGCCCACAGGGTTGTTCTTCGCCAACTTGTTTGGTTGGCGGGCCCCGTTCTGGGCGCTCTCTGTCGCCTCCCTACTGATCCTGATCGCGCTCTACAAGCGAGTCCCGTCGCTGCGCGCTCACGTATTCAGCGCGAAGGCCTCCAGTAGAGTGACCGACCGAGCGCGTGCGGTGTTCAGCAGCGCCAATCATCGCTGGGCGCTCGCGCTGCCTGCGACCATGGTGTTTGGTGGTTTCTCGGTCATCCCATTCCTGAGCCCGTACGCAGTTTCAAACGTCGGGCTGAGAGAGAGTCAGCTTCCCTATATTTATCTGTTCGGAGGCTTGGCAACGGCATTTACCTCTCGATGGATTGGGCGCTGGGCGGATCGGCGCGGCAAGCGCGAGACGTTCGCTGCAGTGGCGGCGCTCTCCATCATTCCCATCTTGATCATCACCAACTTGCCGCCGTCCCCTGCGTGGCTGCTCGTCGCCTGCACCACGTTGTTCACGATTCTAGTGTCGGGCCGGATGGTTCCGGCGATGACACTGGTGACATCCAGCGCACAGCCGAGCGTCCGGGGCGGGCTGATGAGTTTTAGCTCGGCTCTTCAACACCTTTCGTCGGGGCTCGCCGCCCTGAGCGCTGGCTGGATCATCGGACGCACGCCGACCGGTTTGCTCACCCGGTACTGGTTGGTGGGATTGATCGCCGTGCTTAGCACGCTGGTGGCGATCGGCGTCTCGCGACGGATCAAAGCGGTTTCTTAGATCCGACGCGTCTCAGACCTCCGGAGCGGCATCGGTGAGGTTCTCACTTTTGGACGTACAGCGTGACCTTAGCGGGATCGGAGAACAGAAAGTTGAGGCCCTGGCCGTAGACCGACGCCTCCGGCCTGTCCAGACGCGCCCCCACCGCGAGCGGGACCTTGCGGCGCCAGCTTTGCGAGGTTACCGCCTTGCCTGGCATCACGATCGCGATCAGCCCCGTGTCGGCACTAACCTGAACCGCGATCACCGGCAATCCGCCGGTGGCCATCTCCTGCGCCTGCGTCAGCACTGCCTGGTCGCTCGCTTTGCCGAGCGCGATCCATTGCGCGTCCTGGGCGATCTCGGCGGCAATTTCATGCGCACGCCGGCAGCGGTCCGCGTCGCAGAATGCGTCGATGCCGAACAGTTGATTGAGCGCGCGGGCCGGAAAGTAGGTGCAGGTGAACGCGCCGGCGCGCTGTGCGCAGCTCTCGATCTGGTTTCGGAGCCAGCCGGCGTTCTTGTCCCACGTGGTGCCAGCCGCGGTTGCAGTGCCGGCGGAGATCAGCGCGGCTGCACACAAGGCGGCGGCACGTCCGACCATCGGTCGCGTTCTACTTCATGGTTGGCATGACGAACTCGGCGCCCTTGCGGATGCCGGTCGGCCAGCGGCTCGTGATGGTCTTCAGGTGCGTGTAGAAGCGCACGCCCTCCGGGCCGTGCATGAAGTGGTCGCCGAACAGCGAGCGCTTCCAGCCGCCGAAGCTGTGGTACGCGACGGGCACCGGAATCGGCACGTTGATGCCCACCATGCCGACCTGGATGCGAGAGGCAAACTCACGCGCCGCGTCGCCGTCGCGCGTGAAAATGGATACACCGTTGCCATACTCGTGCCCATGAATGACGTCGACCGCGGCATCGAAGTCGGGCACCCGCACCACCGACAGCACGGGCCCGAAGATCTCATCGCGGTAGATCGTCATGTTGGGCCGCACGCCGTCGAACAGGCAGCCGCCGAGGAAGAACCCCTTCTCGTAGCCGGGCACCTTGACGCCGCGGCCGTCGACGACGAGCTTCGCACCTTCCTTGACGCCAGTGGCGATATAGCCGCTCACCTTGTCGAAGTGCTGCTTGGTGACGAGCGGCCCCATCTCGGCGTTTTCGTCGGTGCCGGCGTTGA
>DASPUW010000129.1:0-2124 GCA_035622675.1 Burkholderiales bacterium
TCCAGCAGTGCTTTCATGGCTTGTCTCCGCTTGAGGCTAAGACTGAAAGATCGAGATCGACCCGACCCTCACCCTCACTCATTCACCCTTCACCAGAACTTTAGTAACGCTCCAGATCGATATCGATCGCCAGCGAGCGGATCTCCTTCACCAGGACGTTGAAGGACTCCGGCATTCCCGCGTCGATCTTGTGCTCGCCCTTGACGATGTTCTCGTACACCTTGGTGCGCCCGCTCACATCATCGGACTTGACGGTCAGCATCTCCTGTAGCGTGTAGGCGGCGCCATAAGCCTCCAGCGCCCATACCTCCATCTCGCCAAAACGCTGGCCGCCGAATTGCGCCTTGCCGCCGAGCGGCTGCTGCGTGACCAGGCTGTACGGGCCAGTCGAGCGGGCGTGCATCTTGTCGTCGACCAGGTGGTGCAGCTTGAGCATGTGCATGTATCCCACCGTCACCGGCCGGTCGAACGGCTCTCCGATGCGGCCGTCATATAAGGTGACCTGCCCGGTGCGAGGCAACCCGGCCAGTTCCAGCATGCCTTTGATCTCGTCTTCCGTGGCCCCGTCGAACACCGGGGTAGCGAACGGGACGCCGCTGCGCAGGTTGCGCGCGAGCTGCACGGTCTCCTCATCGGACAGCGAGTCGAGCTCTTCTGGCGTCCCGCTCGAGTTGTAGACCAGCGTCAGCGCCTTGCGCAGATCCGACGCGCTCGCACCCGAGCCCACGGCCTGCACCAGATCGCCGATGCGCTTGCCCAGCCCCTTCGCGGCCCAGCCGAGGTGGGTCTCGAGGATCTGCCCCACGTTCATGCGAGATGGCACGCCGAGCGGGTTGAGCACGATGTCCATCGGCGTCCCGTCTGCCATGTGCGGCATGTCCTCGACCGGAACGATCTTGGAGATAACGCCCTTGTTCCCATGGCGGCCGGCCATCTTGTCGCCGGGCTGCAGCCGCCGCTTCACCGCCAGGTAGACCTTCACCATTTTCTGGACGCCCGGCGGCAGCTCGTCGCCGCTGGTCAGCTTCTTCTTCTTGGCTTCGAACGCTTGATCGAACTGGACGCGCGTTTGATCGAGGCTGGCCTTGAGCTGCTCCAGCTGGCTCGCCGCTTCCTCGCTCGCGAGGCGCACGTCGAACCAGTGGAAACGCTCGAGATCCTGCAGATAAACCTTGGTGATCTTCGTGCCCTTGACCAGTTTCTTGGGACCGCCGTTGGCCGCCTTGCCGATCAGCAGGCGCTCGATGCGCCCGAAGGTATCGTCCTCGACGATGCGCAGCTGATCGTTGAGGTCCTTGCGATAGCGGGCCAGCTCGTCGTCGATGATCTGCTGAGCGCGTTTGTCGCGCTCGATACCCTCGCGCGTGAAGACCTGGACGTCGATCACCGTTCCGGACATGCCGGACGGCACGCGCAACGAGGTATCTTTCACGTCCGAGGCTTTCTCGCCGAAGATGGCGCGCAGCAGCTTTTCTTCCGGCGTGAGCTGCGTCTCGCCTTTCGGTGTGACCTTCCCGACCAGGACGTCCCCCGCCTCGACTTCGGCACCGATGTACACGATGCCCGACTCGTCCAAACGCGCGAGCTGGCCTTCGGACAGATTCGAAATGTCGCGCGTGATCTCCTCGGGCCCAAGCTTGGTGTCGCGCGCCACCACCGACAACTCCTCGATGTGGATCGAGGTGAAGCGGTCGTCCGCCACCACCCGCTCAGAAATCAGGATGGAATCCTCGAAGTTGAATCCGTTCCATGGCATGAAGGCCACCAGCAGGTTCTGGCCGAGCGCCAGCTCGCCGGTATCGGTGGAAGCGCCGTCCGCGACGACATCTCCGCGCGCGATGTGATCACCGACCTTCAAGATAGGCCGCTGGTTGATGTTGGTGTTCTGATTGGAGCGCGTGTACTTCACGAGGTTGTAGATGTCCACCCCGACCTCGCCGGGGACGGTTTCCTCGTCGTTCACCCGCACCACGATGCGGCTCGCGTCCACGTAGTCCACTACGCCCCCGCGCAGTGCCTGCACCGCGGTGCCTGAGTCGACCGCCACGGTGCGCTCGATCCCGGTTCCGACCAGCGGCTTCTCGGGGCGCAGACAGGGCACCGCCTGGCGCTGCATGTTGGAGC
>DASPUW010000130.1:0-8820 GCA_035622675.1 Burkholderiales bacterium
GCGCGACATGACGAGGTTCTCCGCCACGGTCATGCTGGGCACCAGCGTGAAATGCTGATAGACCATCCCGATGCCGAGCGTGTGAGAATCCTGCGGCGAGCGGATGTTGCGCTCGCGCTTGCTCACCACCACGCCGCCCGAATCGGGCCGGTAATAGCCCACCAGGCATTTCACCAGCGTGCTCTTGCCCGCCCCGTTCTCTCCCAGAAGGGCGTGAAAAGACCCCGCCTCGACCTTGATCGAGACGTCGTCGAGCGCGACGAACCCGCCGAAGCGCTTGCTCATGTTGACGCATTCGACCTCGATGGCCTTATCGGGCGGCGGCTCAGGCGGCGGAATCAGCATAGTGATTTGTGACTCGTGGTTCGTCGTCTTCCCTCACCCCAACCCCTCTCCCCGGGGCAGAGGGGCTCTTCACTCACTCACCCTTCACCTTCGTAATCGCGTCGACCACCGCCTTCGAGGTCGATACCGCTCCGAAGACACCGCCCTGCATCTTCACCATCTTGATCGCAGCGAGGTGGTTGCTGTGGTCGGTCGCGCCGGTGCAATCTTCGAGCAGCAGGCATTCGAAACCGCGGTCGTTGCCCTCGCGCATCGTGGTGTGGACGCATACGTCCGTGGTGATGCCGGTGAGAACGAGGTTAGCGATGCCGCGGGTGCGCAGAATCAGTTCGAGATCCGTCGCGCAGAACGAGCCCTTGCCCGGCTTGTCTAGAACGATTTCGCCGGCTGCTGGCGCGAGCTCCGGAATGATTTCCCATCCCGGTTCGCCGCGCACGAGAATCCGCCCGCAGGGGCCCGGGTCGCCGATGCCGGCGCCGATGCGCCTCGAACGCCAGCGCTTGTTCTCGGGCAGGTCCGATAGATCAGTGCGGTGCCCCTCGCGCGTGTGGATGATGTAGAAACCCGCCTTGCGCATCGCGCTCAACACGCTGCGGATCGGCTCGATCGGCGCGCGCGTGAGTGACAGGTCGTACCCCATCTTGTCCACGTAGCCGCCCTTGCCGCAGAAGTCGGTCTGCATGTCGATCACGAGCAACGCGGTGTTCTGCGGGCGCAGATCGCCGTTGTAGGGCCAGGGATAGGGATCGGCCGTGACATAACGCCCGGCCGCAGCGCGCTTCTCGTCAGGCATAGCGTCGCAGCTCCGCAGTTTCGGGTTGGTAATCACGCGTTGGCGCGGCGAAGCCGCAGCTCGTGCCGTCGGTAACCGCGACCTCGGCCTCCCAGGGCAGACGATAGCGGCCCGCCACCAGGTCCTTCATGTAGGTGTATGGGCAGTCGCGTGCCCCGCCTTTGACCGCGACATAGCCGCGATGACCGAACTGGTAGATGTTGTTCTCCACGCTCCATACCCGGCGTGCTTCGCGCACCAGGTCGGGACGCAGCTCGCAGGTGATGATCTCGTCGGGCCGGTGGCTACCCTCGGCGAGCGGGGTCCCGTCGAAATTGACGAAGCTGCCCTCGCCCATGGAGTCGAAGGTACCGTCCGACCCGCACATGCAGACGCTGGCGGTGTACATCAGGTTGCAGAACGCATTGGCCTGGTTGGTCACGTTCCATGCGTGGCGGATCGGCGCGGTGTAACCGGCAGTGCGGAGCATGATCTCGGCACCCTTGTAAGCGGCTTCGCGCGCCGTCTCGGGGAACATGCCGTCATGGCAGATGATGAGCGCGATCCTGGAGCCGTTGGGTCCTTCGCACACAGGGATCCCGAGATCGCCCGGCTCCCACGGCTCGACCGGCACCCATGGATGCAGCTTGCGGTAGTAGAGACGAAGCTCGCCTTTATCGTCGATGATGACGCCGCTGTTGTACGGATTGCCGCGCGGGTTGAGCTCCATGATCGAGAAGCAGCCCCAGATGCGATTCTCGATGCAGGCCGTTCGAAAGGCAGCCATCTCGGCTCCATCCATCCGGCACATGATCCGGGGATTCGTGTCCATCGACAACCCGTGCAGGGAATACTCCGGGAACACCACGAGGTCCATGCTCGGCATGTTGCGCCGGGCCTTCGCTACCATCGCGCAGATCTTGGCCGTCTGCGCCCCGAGGTCCGCCGGCGTCTGCACGACGGGCAGCTGCAGCTGCACCAAGCCCAGCACCACTCCGTTCGGAGACTTGTTCAGTCCACCTAGTCCGCTCATGGTTTCACCTCGTCTTCACCTCTTCAGCTTTTCACGTCTCACTTCTTCACCGCGTGACGCTCAGCTCCCCCGGCGCGCCCACGAGTGTGCGCCGCGGCGAGCAGGTCGCGATCATGATCGCCAGGGTGAGCACGTACGGAGCCGCGTTGAACAGATAGTAGCCGCTGGTGATGCCCACCGACTGTAGCGCCGGACCCAGCGCGCCAGCGCCGCCGAACAGCAGTGCTGCGTAGAAGCAATACAGCGGCTGCCAGCGCGCGAAGATGACCAGCGCCACCGCCATCAGGCCCTGACCGCTCGACAGGCCTTCGTTCCAGCTCCCGGGGTAGTACAGGGACAGAAACGAGCCGCCGATGCCGGCCAGGAACCCGCCCACGGCGGTCGCCATCACGCGCACTGCGTTGACGTTGTAGCCCATCGCCCGCGCGGCGTCCGAGCTGTCGCCCACCATGCGCACCACCAGGCCCCAGCGCGTGTTGCGAAACGCCCACGCCAATGCCAGCGCAAGGACGACGCCGATGAGAAAGAGCACATTCACCTGCAGAGCGGACTGCACCTGCGGCGAACTCGCCCAGTCGCCCAGGTGGATGGCGGGCAAGGTCGGGGCTTTCGGCTGAACGAAGGGCTTGCCGAGGAAGAACGCCAGGCCCGTCCCAAACAGCATCAGTCCGATACCGACCGCGATGTCGTTCACGCGCGGCAGGCTGCACACCGCCCCGTGCAGCAGCCCGAGCATCAGGCCCGCTATTCCCGCAACCAGCACCCCGAGCCATGGGCTGCCCGTGAGGTATGAAACACCGTAGCCGCTCATCGCACCCATCACGAGGATGCCCTCGAGGCCGAGGTTGATGCGCCCGCTCTTCTCGGTCAGGCACTCGCCCAGGCTAACGAACAGGAACGGAGTGCTTACGCGGACGGCTCCGCCCAGCACTGCAACTGGAACACCCCACCAGCCTAGCTCCATTCTTCTGCGCCCTCCGGTGAGGCAAACCTCATTCACCACGAAGGACACGAAGGTTCACGAAGGAAATGCAGGACCAAAGCCGGAATGGTGGCATCGATCACTAGTTCGCCGGCCGGCACATCTGCGCAACCTAAGCACCGGGGTTTTCCTCGTGTTCCTTCGTGTCCTTCGTGGTAAATGTGGTTGAAGTTCACGGCTTACTTCTCGCGCGGCTGGAAGATGCGGTAACGCCCATACAGCGTCTCCGCCGCCAGGATCACCATGAACGCGATCCCCTGCAGGACGAGCACCGTCGCGTCGGGCAGATCGAGCCGGCGCTGCAGCAGCCCGTTGCTCGCGCCGATGCCGCCCACCAGCATCGCCACCGGAATCACGGCGATCGGGTTGTGCCGCGCGATGAACGACACCAGGATTCCGGCGTAGCCATAGCCTGCGATCAGCGAGGCGTTGGCGCTGCCGTGCACCGCAGCCACTTCCACCATCCCTGCCAGGCCAGCCGCCGCCCCACCGAGGGCGCAGCTCATCAACACCAGCCAGCCGACGCGCAACCCGGCCAGCCGGGCAGCCCGCACGTTGCCGCCCACGATGCGTAACGCAAAACCGAACACGGTGTAGCGCACCAGCACATAGCACACCGCGCAGAACACCAGGCCGTACGCGAGCCCCCAATGCACGTCCATGCCGGGCAGATGCCCCACCATCACGGCCTCGCCGATCGGCTCGGTCGACGGCTTGTTCAAGCTCGCGGGATCGCGCAGGGGCCCCTCGACGAAATGATTGAACAGGGCGATGGCGATATAAGTCAGGAGCAGGCTGCTGATGGTCTCGTTCACCCCTCGGTAATGCCGGAGCGCGCCGGCGAATCCGATCCAGATTGCCCCCACCGTCATTGCGATCAGCGCCATCGCGATCTGCGTCGCGAGCGGCGCCGCTCCGGCGGCGGCGTGCCCTACCACCGCAGCCGCGAGCCCGCCCAGCACGAGCGCGCCTTCGCCGCCGATGATGACCAGGCCCGCCTGGGCCGGCAGCGCGACGCACAGCGCCGTCAAAATTAGCGGCGCGGCGCGCTGCAGCGTGTTCTGCCACGCGAAGCCGCTCGAGAAGCCGCCCTTGTAGATGAGGGCGTAGACCTCCAGCGGGTTCTTGCCGATCGAGGCCATGAACACGCCGAACAGGATCATCGCCACGATCAGCGCACCGACCGGAATGGCGATCGACTCCGCGGCACGCCGCAGGCGATTGCCCCGCACTGGGGAAGCCACGGCGCTGCCCGCGGGCAGCACCATGGCGGTGTCGGGCATTCCCCTAAACCTTACCCACCACCCCTTCGATGAGATAGTTCATCTGCTCCAGGGCGACGTCGGTCTGGATCTCCTGCGCCCCGGAAGCGATGACGGTCTTGCCGGTGTTGTCTTTGAGCGGCCCTTTGAAGATGACGAACTCACCCTTGACCATCTTCGCCTTCACCGCGTCAGCGTTCTTGCGCGCGCCCTCCGATACCGCCTTGCCATACGGCGATGGTTTGACGTAGCCCTCCTTGAGCCCGCCGCGCAGGAAGTTGTTCATTGGCCTGCCCTCCATGACCGCCTTCACGTGCTCGGTGTAGGGTGTGATCCAGTTCCACTCGGCGCCGGTCAGATAGGCGCGCGGCGCGAGCGCTGCCTGATTGGCGTGGTAGCCGCACACGTAGATGCCGCGCCGCTCGCAGGTCTCCACCACCACCTTGGGGCTGTCGACGTGCATGGTCATCACGTCGACGCCCTGGTCGATCAGGCTGTTGGCGGACTCAGCCTCCTTGACCGGCATGGCCCAGTCGCCCGTGAAGATCACCGTGGTGGTGACATCGGGCTTGACGCTCTTCGCCCCCAGCGTAAAGGCATTGATGTTGCGCAGCACCTGCGGTATCGGCTTGGCGGCGATGAAGCCAAGCTTCTTGCTCTTGGTGGTATGCCCGGCGGCGATGCCGTTCAGATATTGGCACTCGTCGATGTAGCCGAAATAGCTGCCGGCGTTTTTCGGCAGGCCTTCCTTCCACAAGCCGCCGCAGTGCGCGAACCTCACCTTGGGGTACTTCTCGGCCATCTTGATCATGTGCGGATCGAAATAGCCGAACGAGGTGGGGAATAGCAGGACGGCGCCGTCCTGCTCGATCATGGAGGCCATGGTCTTCTGCACGTCCACGGTCTCGGGGACTTTCTCTTCTTCCACCACCTTCACGCCCGGCATCTTCTTGATCTGGGCGGCCGCTTGCGCCTGCGCCTGGTTGTACCCGTAGTCGTCCTTGGGGCCGACGTAGATCACACCGACGACGACTTCGGCGGGAAACGCCCGGCCGATCAAGCCGGGTCCGAGTGCGGTGCCGACACCGGCTGCAGCAAGAGCCTTGAGGAGGTCGCGACGACTGGTTTTGGGCTGGCGGCTGGACATGACTGTGGTCTCCTTTGCTTAGGGGCGTTGAACACGACCTTGCGCGGCTGCAGGGGGCGTCGGGCCATCCTGCACACCATCTTGTATGCAGGCCAGTGTGCAAGCGGCGTACCACTGCGGCCTCGGCCCAATCGCTGCGCTTAAGTCCGTGTCTCAGCGCGGATTTCGGTCTGGGCCAACGCGATCACGACAGCGCCCCGTGCTTCGCCTCGGTGCGCGCGATGGGTTTCCTGCTCCACGCCGGTGCAATTCGCGAGGCGCTTGAGAACGCAGCACACGGACCGCATCTCTGCATCGTGTTTCTCAACGGACGCAACCGTGACAGCCACTGGTAAGGCGCACCTGTTCCTGATCGACGATCCCGGCTCGAACGCGCGGCCGCCGGACGCTCCGCGCGCGCAGGAGCCAGGCGATGAAGCGCTGCTCGACACTTATTCTCGAGCTGTCGTGAACGCGGCCGACGCGGTCAGCCCGGCAGTGGTGAAGATCGACGTCGTCAAACGCACCGCCGGCGCCGGCTCGCGTCCCGACACGCAACCGCGTGAAACGCGCGGCAGCGGCTCGGGTTTCGTGTTCACGCCGGACGGCCTCATACTCACCAACAGTCACGTGGCGGGCGGTGCGGCGCGCATCGATGTGACCGTCTCCGACGGCCAGCGCTTCGACGCCCATCTGATCGGCGACGACCCGCACACGGACCTGGCGGTGATCAAGATCTCGGGCCCGAAGATGGCGAGCGCAACGCTCGGCAACTCGCGTCGCGTGCGCGTCGGACAGCTTGCGATCGCCATCGGCAATCCTTACGGTTTCGAGTGCACGGTTACCGCTGGGGTCGTAAGCGCGCTGGGCCGCAGCCTGCGAGCGCAATCGGGACGGTTGATCGACGATGTGATCCAGACCGACGCCGCGCTCAATCCCGGCAACTCCGGCGGTCCCCTGGTCGACTCGAGCGGCGCCGTGATCGGCGTGAACACCGCCATCATCATGCCCGCCCAGGGCATCTGCTTCGCCACCGCGATCGATACCGCGAAAGTGGTGGTTGGCCAGCTTCTGCGCCACGGGCGCGTGCGCCGCGGCTACATCGGCGTCGCAGGGCAGAACGCGCCGCTGCCGCGCCGCATGGTGCGCTACTTCGATCTGGCGATCGAGGCCGGAGTGAGGGTCATGTCGGTGGAGGCGGGCAGCCCGGCGTCCGAAGCCGGGCTGGAGGAAGGCGACGTGATCGTGGGCTGGGACGACGCGCCGGTCCCGAGCATCGACGCGCTGCACCGGTTGCTGACGGAGCAGTACCTCGGGACGAGCGCGGAGGTGACGCTGCTGCGTCGAAGCGAAAAGCTCAAGCGGACGATCCGCCCGACCGAGCTGAAGACGCGCTAGTGCCCTGAGTCAGAAATAGCTTGAACAATTCCAATGTCGAAGATACTCGCCTGGAACTGAAAGCGCTGACGAGACGATCAGTGGTCGGAAAAACTGACCAGGCGAGTGTCAGGCTAGGCGTCGCGCCGCAGGGAATATCGGCCAATATTCCCGAGGCACGCAACAACGCCTGGCGCTCGCGCTGGCGCAGTTTTTCAGCAAGGTATCTCTGACTCAGGACACTAGGCCCGACCGAAGTCCGGTATTGCGGCGCCCCACTCCGGCTGCGGCCGGATCTGCTTGTGCATCAGCTCGGCGAAGGCTTCCGGCGCGAGCGGCCTTCCGAACAGGAAGCCCTGCCCGTAGTTGCACCCGTGCGCGTTGAGAAACGAGAGCTGACTGTGATTTTCCACACCTTCCGCGATGACCCTGATGCCGAGGCTGCGCGCCAGCCCGATGATGGCACGCACGATGGCCGCGTCCTTGCTGTCCGCACCGATGTCGCGGATCAAGGATTGATCGATCTTGAGGATATCGAGCGGCAGCCGGTTGAGGTATCGCATGTTCGAATACCCCACGCCGAAGTCATCGATCGAGATCGAGATGCCGTGCGACTTCAGGCGCTGCAGAGTCGAGATCGATGCCTCTGCATCCTGCATGATGGCGCTCTCGGTCAGCTCGATCTCGACCAGGTGAGGTTCAACGTGCGCGGCGACCATCGCCGCGACGACCCGGTCCTCCAGGTTGCCGCGACGGAATTGACGCGCCGAAACGTTGACAGCCACCTGTAGTGCGAAGCCTTCTTGCTGCCATGCACGCAGCTGCTCGCACGCTGCATTCAGGACCCACTCCCCAAGCTCGACGATCAGGTCGGACTCCTCGGCCACCGGAATGAACCTCTCCGGAAGGATGAGACCCAGCTTGGGATGCTGCCAGCGCACGAGCGACTCGGCGCCGATGATCTTGTGGCTGGCGAGATCGATCTTGGGCTGATACAGCAGGCACAGCTCGCCGCGCTCGATTGCGCGCCGCAGCCCACTCTCGAGGATGACCTTTTCGTGCACTTCGCGGTTGAGGTCCTCGGTGAAATAGCGATAGCTGTTGCGGCCTGAGTCCTTCGCGCTGTACATGGCCCGGTCGGCGTGCTTGACCAGCTCGTCGGGGTCAGAGCCGTCGCGCGGAAACAGGCTGATGCCGATGCTGGCCGACACGTACAGCTCCTGCTCGCCGTCGCTGAACGGCCGAGCGAACTCGCTCAGCACGCGCTGCGCCACCTCACCCACTCCCTGCGCGTTGGTGGCATCGGGCAGCATGATGGTGAACTCGTCGCCACCCAGGCGCGCTACGGTGTCCGTGTCGCGCAGGCAGGCGGTCAAACGCTGCGCCACCTGCTTGAGCAGGGTGTCTCCGATCACGCGGCCGAACGAATCGTTGACGGTCTTGAAGCGGTCGAGGTCCACGAACATCAGCGCCACCAGCCCGCCGCCCCGGCGCGCCTGGCTGATGGCCTGGTGCAGGCGGTCCTGCATGAGGAACCGGTTGGGCAGCCCTGTCAACCCGTCGTGCTGGGCCAGGTACTCTGCACGCTTCTCGGCCTTCTGGCGCTCCGACACGTCGCGTGAGGTGATGACCAGACCGCGTATGCCGGGGTGATCGATCAGATTGCTGCCCAGCGCCTCGAGATAGATCCAGTGCCCTTGCGCGTGGCGAAAGCGAAACTCGACGGGCGTCTTGGGTCCCTCGCCCTCGAGCAGCCGCGCGAACGCGTCGCGGGTGCCAACAACATCCTTGGGGTGGATCGAATCGAACGGGATGCGCCCGACCAGCGCGCCGGGTGGATAGCCCAGCAGCCGCGACGCAGAGGGGGACTCGTAGAGCGTGATGCCCTGCGGGTCGTGAACCGTGATGATGTCTTGGGAGTGC
>DASPUW010000131.1:0-2939 GCA_035622675.1 Burkholderiales bacterium
GCCTTTGCCTATCAGGCGGGGGTCTCGGTGGGCACCAACATTGGTCTGACGATGAACCGGGTTGCGGCCAAGAAAAATACCTGGGAAGCACGCGCCTACTGGAAGCAGATTGATCTAAACTCCCTGGATCCCAACCTCATCGACTCCGACTTCTTCGAAGGGCGCACCAACCTGCAGGGCGTGTTCCTCGCCTTTGCTTACGCCCCCACCGACGCGATCATCGGCACCGTGCGCTTCGGCGAGGCCCATCGGGTAACCAGCACCGGCCCCACCCCGGGCAGCAACCCTGATTTGCCTCTGGTCCAGCCCATCAACGAGTACAAGATCATCCAGTTCGATCTGACCTGGAAGTTCTAGTCGTGTCTTCGCCGAGCTGAGGTCGCGCTATCGCGCGACTTCAGCTGGCACACTCCGCCGCAATCGCGCCCTCCCCGGCAAATCATCCGAGTTAGAATGCGGGCTTTGTGTAAAGCCCGCCGATGGCGCTTCTCGAGATTCGCAACGTCACTCGACGGTTTGGCGATTTCGTTGCGGTAGATAGCGTTAGTCTCAGCATAGAGGCGGGTGAGTTCTTCTGCCTGCTCGGGCCATCTGGGTGCGGCAAGACAACGCTGCTGCGCCTGATCGCTGGGTTTGACCAACCAAACGGCGGCGCCATCTGGCTCGACGGCAAAGACATGGCCGGAGTGCCGCCCGAGAAGCGCAACGTTCACACCGTCTTTCAGAGCTACGCGTTGTTCCCGCACATGAGCGTGGCGGACAACGTCGGCTTTCCTCTCAAGATGGCGCGGATCGCGCCCGGCGAGATCGCGGCTCGGGTGGGCGAGGCGCTGGAAGACGTCTCGCTCACCGAGCTCGCAGCGCGCTACCCGAACGAGCTGTCGGGCGGACAGCGCCAGCGGGTCGCGGTCGCGCGCGCGCTCATCAACCGACCCAAGCTCTTGCTGCTGGACGAACCGCTGGCAGCGCTCGACGCCAAGCTCAAGGAGCGCATGCAGCTGGAGCTGATCACGCTGCAGAAGGAAGTAGGCATCGCGTTCATTTACGTGACGCACGATCAGCAGGAGGCGCTGGCGCTGGCCCATCGCATCGCAGTCATGAATCATGGCCGGGTCGAGCAGACCGACGAACCATCCAAGCTCTACAGTTTCCCGAAAAACCGCTTCGTCGCGGACTTCATTGGCACCTGCAACATACTCGAGGCAGAGGTCTCGCGGGTGGAAGAGGGGCGTTTGCGGCTGCGAATAGACGGTTTGGGCGAGGTGGCCGCGCTGCACGCGGGCAATCTGACACCGGGTACCAAAGGGGTCCTGGCGCTGCGGCCGGAGCAGGTCGCGATCGGGCCGCGCCTTACACCGGAGGCCGATGAGAATCACTTCAGCGGCCGCGTCTTCGACTTTCTCTACCTCGGCGATGTCACCGTATACGTGGTCGAGCTGCCGAATGGCAGCCGTGTCGAGGCCATGCTGCCCAACTCTGCACCCGGGCGCGCCAAGTTCTTCGAAGCCGGGGATGCGGTCGAGATCAGCTGGCGCATCGACGCCGGCCGCTTTCTCACCGACTGATCCACGCTCGATGGCCGGCCGGCGCGTCAACACCTGGCTGATCAGCGGCCCTCCGCTGCTCTATCTGGTCGTATTCTTCGCGATCCCGACCCTGATCATGGTGCTCGCCTCGTTTCGCTATCCCGGCGAGTTCGGTGGTCTCGCTCCGCTGGTTCAGGAGGGAGACGAGCGCTGGCCGATCATCAATCTCACTTTCGAGAATTACCAGCGCTTCTTCTCGGACCCCCTCTACGCCGAGCTGTTCCTCAAGTCCTTCTGGTACGCCGTGATAACGACGCTCCTGTGCCTGCTGCTCGGCTATCCGCTGGCGCAGCTGATCGCGCGCAGCCCCAGGCGTTACCGCGATCTGCTGGTGCTGCTGGTGATCCTGCCATTCTGGAGCAACTTTCTAATCCGGGTGTATGCCTGGATGATCATCCTCGGACCCCAGTCCGTGTTCGCCGGCGCGCTCAACGCCCTGCTTCAACTGTTCGGCCTCGGGCCGGTGCGCCTGCTGTTTACGCCTTTCGCCGTGGTCGTGGGGCTCGTGTACGTACACCTACCCTTCATGGTCTTGCCGCTGTACGCGAACCTGGAGAAGCATGATCCGACACTGCTCGACGCGGCGCAGGATCTGGGCGCCGACGCCTGGCAGCGCTTCTGGCGCGTGACTTTCCCGCTCTCCCTGCCGGGCGTATTTGCCGGAGCTGCGCTGGTTTTCATCCCTGCTTTTGGAATCTTCGCCGTTCCTGATCTGCTGGGCGGCACCAGCGGGATCATGATCGGCAACGTAATCAAGCAGCAGTTCCTCGACACGCGCGACTGGCCGTTCGGCAGCGTGCTCTCGATAGTGCTTACTTTGGTCGCGGTCGGTCTCGCCGGATTTGCCGCTTGGTACGCGCGACGCGCAAGGGCGATGGCATGAGACGGCGTTCAACCGGACTCTGGCTGGTTGCGATCCTGGGGTACCTGTTTCTCTATGCGCCGCTAGCGATCGTGGTGGTGTACTCCTTCAACGATTCTCGCCTCAATGCGCAATGGGTTGGATTCACGCTCGACTGGTACCGCAAGCTGTTCCACAACGAGGAGATGCTCGGCGCGGCCTGGAACTCGCTGGTGATCGGGCTGACCGCGAGCGTGATCTCGACACTGCTTGGCACCATGGCAGGCTACGCGATGCACCGCTTCAGGCTGCGCGTGCTACCGTTTCTGGTCGTGGCGCCTATCGCCATCCCCGAGATTCTCACCGGCGTCAGCCTGCTCATCTTCTTCGTCGCGATCAATCTGACGCTGGGGCTCGCATCGATCATCCTGGCGCACATCGCCTTCTGCATCGGCTTTGTCGCGATCGTCGTCCGGGCGCGCCTGGCGGGCATGGACGAAAGCCTGGTGGAA
>DASPUW010000132.1:0-2380 GCA_035622675.1 Burkholderiales bacterium
TACGATCTCCAAAACGGGAATTCATGTCGATTTCACCGGCACGTCGCCCGTGAGCAGTTTCGGCATCAACGTGCCCCTGCTCTACACCACCGCGTACACAAGCTTCGGCGTGAAGTGTCTCGTCGCCCCGGCCATCCCGAACAATGCCGGCTCGCTCGCCCCGATCACGGTCAGCGCGCCGGGGGGTTCGATCTTGAACGCGCCGCGGCCGTGCGCGGTGGCAATCCGCCATGTGATCGGGCAGGTCCTGCCGGACGTCGTCTTCGGCTGCCTGCATCAGGCGTTGCCCGACGGCGCCCCGGCCGAAGGCGCCTCGGCGCTCTGGATTCCCCAGCTGCGCGGAGGACATGGCGTGAGCGACGCGGTAACCGGCGGCACACCCTTCAATGTACTGTCGTTTCACGCCGGCGGCACCGGTGCGCGGCCCACCAAGGACGGCTTGTCGGCAACCGCGTTTCCGAGCGGCGTGCGCAGTGTGCCCGTCGAGATCGTCGAATCGATCGCGCCGGTGGTGGTCTGGCGCAAGG
Organism: Burkholderiales bacterium; assembly: GCA_035622675.1. Classification (GTDB taxonomy): domain Bacteria; phylum Pseudomonadota; class Gammaproteobacteria; order Burkholderiales; family SHXO01; genus SHXO01. The sequence continues at coordinate 528 of DASPUW010000132.1, forward strand.
AGTATCGCGTCGATTCGGGCGGCCCCGGACGCAGGCGCGGCGGGCTGGGTCAGGTGATGGAGATCGCCAGCGCTGAGAACGCACCGTTCTCCGTGTATGCCATGTTCGAACGCATCGATCATCCCGCGCGCGGACGCGATGGCGGCCATGATGGCGCTCCGGGACGCGTGAGCCTCACCTCGGGTCGGGTGCTGCGTGGCAAGGGACAACAGACCATTCCACCCGGCGAGCGTTTGCGGCTGGAGCTGCCGGGCGGCGGCGGTTTCGGCGACCCGCGCGAGCGTGACCCGAAAGAGGTCGCAGCCGACGTGCAAAATGGGCTTGTCTCCGCGGAAACGGCGGAAAGAATCTACGGCTATAGAAGATCGACCACCATCTGACGCGTCTACATCGGAGGTGCTCGCTCCCACAGAATCTGCATAGAGCTGTCCACCGGCCCGCTCGGGTAAACTGGGTCGCATGATCAATATGCTCAATCCGAGGCCGACGATCGTCCACCTCAAGGACTACACCCCACCCCCATTTCTCATCGCTTCCATCGAGCTCGACGTGGACATCCACGAAGAGTTCACGCGCGTGCAAGCCACGCTGGCGATCCGGCGCAACCCGAGATCGGCCAACAGCGCAGCGCCTCTCGTGCTGGATGCCGACGAACTGGAGCTCGAGTCCGTCGACCTCAACGGTACGCCGCTATCGGCGAGCGCTTACGCAGTCGAGGCAAACCGGCTCACCATCTTTAGCGTGCCGGCGCAATTCGCCCTGACTACGGTTTGCAGGATCTATCCGAAGCAAAACACGAAGCTCATGGGGCTGTACGCGTCCAAGGACGGCTATTTCACCCAGTGCGAAGCAGAGGGGTTCCGCCGCATCACGTATTTCATCGACCGGCCGGACGTGATGGCGCGCTACAGCGTCACGATCCGCGCGGATAAGGCGGTCTATCCAGTGCTGTTGTCGAACGGCAATCTCGTGGCAAGCGGCGACGAGTCCCCCTCACCCCAGCCCTCTCCTCGAGAAGGAGGGGAAGAACCAACACGGCACTGGGCGCGCTGGGAAGACCCTTTCCCCAAACCCTCTTATCTGTTCGCGATGGTCGCCGCGAAGCTCGATAAGCAGGAAGACCGCTTCGTCACGCGCTCTGGCCGCAACGTGCGCCTGCAGATCTATGTCGAGCCGGGCAAGCTCGATCAGTGCGGGTTCGCGATGCAGGCGCTCAAGAAAGCGATGCGATGGGATGAGCAGGTCTTCGGGCTCGAGCTCGACCTGGATCAATACATGATCGTGGCGGTGGGCGATTTCAACATGGGCGCCATGGAGAACAAGGGACTGAACATCTTCAACACCAAGTATGTCCTGGCCCGCCCAGACATCGCCACCGATGGCGACTTCATGCACATCGATCGCGTCGTGGCACACGAATATTTCCACAACTGGACCGGCAACCGCGTCACCTGCCGCGACTGGTTCCAGCTCTCCCTCAAGGAAGGGCTGACGGTGTTCCGCGACCAGGAGTTCGGCGCCGACCTCTACTCGCGACCGGTAGCGCGCATCCAGGAAGTGCGCGGCCTGCGCGCCGCGCAGTTTCCCGAGGATGGCGGGCCCATGGCGCATCCGGTGCGCCCGCAGTCGTACATGGAGATCAGCAACTTCTACACCGCCACCGTATATGAAAAAGGCGCTGAGGTCGTGCGCATGATTCACACGCTGATCGGACGCGAGAACTTCCGCAAGGGAATGGACCTGTACTTCGAGCGCTTCGACGGGCAGGCGGTGACGACAGACGATTTCGTGCAGTCGATGCAGGACGCCAGCGGGACCGACCTCACGCAGTTCAAGCGCTGGTACGACCAGGC
>DASPUW010000133.1:0-9403 GCA_035622675.1 Burkholderiales bacterium
CGTGGCGCCGAAGATGCGCTGCGCGACGTGCGCAAGCAGCTGCAGCGCAACCGCCAGGCGTTCAAGGCATCGAGCGACCAGATGCCGGTGTTCGGCACGGTGGCAGCGCGCTTCAACGACGACGGCGTGACCGCGTTGTACCAGGCCATAGCGGCCAAGCTGGTCGAGAAAGGGCTCAAGCTGCAGGCAGGTCGTCTGCGCCGGGTCGACGTTCGCGCGTCGTCTCGCGTGCGCTCGATCGTGCCGCCCGCGCGCGCCCGCTACCTCGCCGAGATCGCGGAAACCGTCCGCAATTACAAACAGCACGTGAGAGAGCAAGCGCGCTTCGCGCGCGAACGGCAGCAGTTGACTGCGACGAGGGCCATGCTGCTCGAGTCGCAGTCATCCCGGCGCAAGCCGGGATCCGGTTCAACCGCCGCAGAACCTCCGGACTCCGGCGTTCACCGCCACGACGAGCTCGACGCTCTCATCAGCGAGCGCGAGCGCAACCTCGACCCGCGCGCGAAGAAGCTGCTCGAGATGTGGCCCGACATGCAGCGGGCCTATTCCGGCGAGGAGTACGTGGTGAAGATCCGGGACCGCGAGGTGCGCACCCAGCTCACCTACCGGTCCCTGTCGGGCACCACCATCCGCAAGGTCGCCTTGCCGGGCTATGAGGATCACGGCGAGTTGCTGCGCTGGCTCATGCTGGAGAACGTCCCCGGTTCGTTCCCGTATACCGCCGGGGTGTTCGCGTTCAAGCGCGAGAACGAAGACCCGACCCGGATGTTCGCCGGCGAGGGCGATGCCTTCCGCACCAACCGGCGCTTCCATCTGCTGTCCGAGCAGATGCCCGCGAAGCGCCTATCGACCGCATTCGATTCCGTGACGCTATACGGTTTCGACCCGGACCGGCGGCCCGACATCTACGGCAAGGTGGGCAATTCGGGCGTGTCGATCGCGACGCTCGAGGACATGAAAGTGCTGTACTCGGGGTTCGACCTGTGCGATCCGTCGACCTCGGTGTCGATGACCATCAACGGGCCAGCCCCGACCCTGCTCGCGATGTTTATGAACACGGCGATCGATCAGCAGATCGACAAGTTCAAGCGCGACAACGGCCGCGACCCGACTGAAGAGGAGGCTGACAAGATCAAGCAGTGGACGCTCGAGAGCGTGCGCGGCACGGTGCAAGCCGATATTCTCAAAGAAGACCAGGGCCAGAACACCTGCATTTTTTCCACCGAGTTCAGCCTCAAGGTGATGGGGGACGTTCAGGAACACTTCATCCATCACGGAGTGAAGAACTTCTACTCGGTGTCCATCTCCGGCTATCACATCGCGGAGGCCGGCGCCAATCCCATCAGTCAGCTTGCCTTCACGCTCGCCAACGGCTTGACGTTCGTCGAGGCCTACCTCGCGCGCGGCATGCACATCGACGACTTCGCGCCCAACCTGAGCTTCTTCTTCAGCAACGGCATGGATCCCGAGTACTCGGTGGTCGGCCGGGTGGCGCGCCGCATCTGGGCGGTGGCGATGAAGAACCGCTACGGCGCCAACGAGCGGTCGCAAAAGCTCAAGTATCACTGCCAGACGTCGGGCCGCTCGCTACATGCGCAGGAAATCGCATTCAACGACATCCGCACCACGCTTCAGGCGCTCATCGCCACCTACGACAATGCCAACTCCCTGCACACCAATGCTTACGATGAGGCGATCACCACGCCGACCGAGGAGAGCGTGCGCCGCGCCATGGCCATCCAGCTCATCATCAACCGCGAATGGGGGCTCGCGAAAAACGAGAATCCCAACCAGGGCAGCTTCATCATCGACGAGCTGACCGAGCTGGTCGAAGAAGCAGTGCTGAAGGAATTCGACGCGATCAGCGAGCGCGGCGGCGTGCTGGGGGCGATGGAGCTCGGCTACCAGCGCGGCAAGATCCAGGAGGAGTCGCTGTACTACGAGCACAAGAAGCACGACGGTTCCCACCCGATCGTCGGCGTCAACACCTTCCGCAACCCCCACGGCGACCCGATCCCGGACAAGCTGGAGCTGATCCGTTCGAGCGAGGAGGAGAAGCAGAGCCAGCTCGAGCGGCTCACCGAGTTCCACACGCGGCACAAGGCTGCCAGCGGACCGATGCTCAAGCGGCTTCAGCAGGCCGTCATCGACAACCAGAACGTGTTCGAGGTGTTGATGGATGCGGTGCGGGTCTGCTCGCTGGGGCAGATCACGCACGCCCTGTTCGAAGTGGGCGGGCAATATCGTCGCTCAATGTGAGCGACGAGCGCCCGGCCATCCTAACGAAAGTCAGGATCCGTACGTGCGGCGCCAGCCGCGCTTCTAATACGCCCGCTTGAGCGTGAAGTACTCGCCGAGTGCCCCGTTGATCTCGGACGTCGTGACAAAACGTGCGGACGCCGCAGACGCCGGCCGCATGCAAGTCATCAGATAGCCTTTGACGCCTTGTGCGGTTTGCAGCGCCATACGGGTGGACGCTACCGCTTCGCCCATGGCCCCGGCGGCGCTCTCATCGTAGTCGACGCTCGCCACCGTGAACGGCTGCGGCGTGATCTCGCGTGCAGTGCTGGCGGCACTATCCAGCCCGAACCTGCAATAAGCATAGCTCGGCCTGAGCGCATCGGGCCCGACCAGCTGCGCGTCCTGGAACTGGAGGCCGGCGGCCCCAGCCGGTATCACGATGCCCTTGTTGAGCGTGAAGACCGAGCCGGACGCCACGTCCTGCGGGGGATCGGAGAGCGTGGTCTTGGCGCGCGGATGACATGCGCATAGCACCGCAGCAGCAGCGAGCAGCAGGATCATTGCCGGAAGTTTCATTCGTTGCGCTCTATTGGTTGAGGGGAGCGGCGCGCATTGTACCCGCTCGACGTCGCTGCAGGGGCGCGGACTCCTCGCACAACTAAGGCCATGCCGGCGCGTCGTGGCCGAGCGGGACCGGCGGCCTTGCCCAGTACGCCGGAGTTTCAGACATCCGGGCTACGGGCGCCAGATGACGGATGCGCCCCAGGGGCGACAGCGTCTCGAGCGTGATGCGCGCGATCGCGTCGTCGGGGAGCTCTGCTGGCGCGCCAGCGGCCTGGGCGGGATCGAGCACGCCGCGAGCGACGATCCAGCGGCCCGTGCGAGCCAGCGACACGCGCACGCGCCAGCTTCCGCCCTCGCGCGCCCGGCGTTCGAGCGCCACCATCGCGCCGAATGCCATGAGGTAACCGCTTACGTAGTCGATCGCGGAGACGGGCATGATACGCGGCGCTCCGCCGCCGCCCTGGATCATCGCCATGCCGCTCACGCACTGGACCACCGTGTCGAACCCGCGCCGCCCGCTCCATGGTCCAGCGCTGCCCCAGGCGCTCAACTCGACGCAAACGATGCCGGGGCGCAACTCGGCGAGCTGCATGGGACCGAAGCCGCGCGCGGTCAGTGTTCCGGGACGATACGACTGGGAAAAAACGTCGCATCGACCGTCGCGGATCAGCGAGGCTAGCGTTTCGGTCTCGGCTCCCCGCCGCAAGTCGAGGAAGGTAGACAGCTTGCCAAGGCCGGTATCGATCTCGACGTCGCCCGAATGCGGCAGATGCGGTGCTGAAACCTTCAGGACATCGGCGCCGTGCTCCGCGAGGGCACGGGCGCAGGTCGGCCCGGCCAGCACACGCGTGAGATCCAGGACCCGGATACCTGTTAGCGGCCGGTCGGCGGGCGCCAGCGGCTCTGGCGGCGCGTCACCGATGCGCTGAATCTCGAGCAAGGGCAGGGCAGCCAGCGCATTCGATTGCGGGTGGGACGACCATTCGGCTGCCGTGCGCACCAGCGCAGCACAGCCCTGCGCGGCATGGACCGCCTCTTCCAACGCCAATCCATCCCAGTCGCGCACGGCCCGCGCAACCGCTTCGCGCCCTGCATCGGCGGGCAGCCCCAGCACGTCGAGGGCGGCCGCGCGATGGTTCGGGAAGTTGCAATGCAGAAACACCCAGCGCTGCTCGCGCGCCGCGTAGAGGCCGCTCAGCCGATCCACCGGATCTCTCGGTGCCCCACCGTCGATGCGAAGGTAACGGGCACTGCGCAGCGCCGCGGTCGCGTGGTGCAGGTCCACCGCGATCCTCTGAGGTGTGGCCTCGGGCGTACGCAGTGCCCACAGCCGTGCCGAGGCGATGGCTGCCGCGGCGATCGCCGCTGCGCCAGCAGCGCCGATTCGAAAGGGTGTCGGGAAGACCGGATCGTCGCCGTCTATCTCGACCCGCCCCGCACGGGTTTCGGACGCGGCAACGAACCCCAGAAGCTCATCGAGCGCTCGATATGGCATGGCAGCTTGCTAAAACTGCCCTCGCGCCCGACGCGCGCAGCGCTACAGGATCTTCTTCGGCTCCAGATTGGACTCGTCGGTCCAGCCGACCAGCACGTACCGATTGACGAGCCGATGCAGGAAGGCGATCTTCTTGTGGAAAGACACGATGAACTGCACCTGCACCTTGGTGCCGTCGCGCTTCATGACGATGGCGAACGGCGCCATGATGTCGTCAGCCATCTCAGCGTCCACGAACATGCACTGCTTCTTCTCTCCCAGGTCCTTCTTCAGCGGCTCAATGTCTCCGCCGTTCAGCTCCCGGACACGCACCATCGCCTCGTCGTAAGCCTCGGGGGATATGCACACGAAAATATTCTCTTTGAGCGTCGTGTACGTCTCGCCGGCCCGCGCGGAGAATCCGGCCAGGATCCCGGTCAACGCAAACCCGAGCACCACCAATTTCGTCTTGTGCTTCATTTCCAGTTCGCTCCTTGCACAGCCTGTGTTTCCAGATAAGCCCCGATCTTGGAGATGTTGTCCTCGTCCAGGACATTTTGCCACGGCGGCATCTGCTTGCCCGGGCGTCCGTTCTTGACGATGACGACGAATTCCTTGTACCCGCGCCAGAATATCGTGAGATTGCCAGCATACTTGCCGAAGCGCGACTCGCCGTTTGCCTTCGGCCCGTGACATTGAACGCACCAGGTGAAATACAGCTTCTTGCCCAGATCGATCGCCTCCGGATTGCCCGACAGGGGATTCGACGAGGGCACCTTGACGGCGGGTGTGGCCGGCTCGTCTTGCGCCGGAGTTGATTGGGCATCGTCCGCTGCCAAGGCGAACCGCAGGCCGGCGACACCGATCAGGATCGCGGCTGCAACGACAACGATATCTCGATACTGCTTCTTCTGCTTCATGTTCTGTTTTAAGTGTGCCACACATGCCCGCCGCACAAAGCGGAACATGTATCGGAGGTTAGGGAAGGCAGATACCGGAGGCGGATTCCTCCGCCTCCGGCAAAGGCAGCTTTACTTACGGAAGAGCAAACACCACAACCGCCATGCTTTCCTGCATGTTGCCCAGCTTTTCCTTGTTCAGCGACTGCACCGCCCGGCCCACATAGGTGCCGTGCCCGGTCGCCGCCGCGATGTACTGCTTGCCATCCACCGAGTAGGAGATGATGCCGCCGTGCACGCCGGAGCCGACGTTGTACCGCCACAGGAGATTGCCGGTCTTGGCGTCGAGCGCCTCGATGAAACCGTCAGCCGTCCCGGTGAACACCAGGCCGCCGCCGGTCGACAGCAACGTCGAGTGGGGGATCAGGTCGTAGCGCTTTTCCCAGGCGATCTTGCCGCTGACCGGGTCGCGCGCCGTGAGCCGGCCATGATTCTTGTCGCCGGGCGGATCGGTACCGATCCATTCGGCGCTCATGAACGCCTGCACAAACGGCGACAGAACGCGCGTCTCCGCACCCGCGGAGATAGTGGTTCCGCCGGTCTTCGGCTGCACCGTCAGCTTCATGCACCACTCTTGCGCCACGCGGTAGAACAGCTTGGTCTGCGGGCTGTAAGTTCCCGCTTCCCAGCTATGTCCGCCGTCGATGGCCGGGCACACCAGGGTCTGCTCGCCGGGCTTGGGCCAAAGGATGTTCTCCCACTTGCCGGTCTGCAGGTTGTAGCCCGTGGTCCAGTTGATGCTGTTCATGTCCTTGTACACATTGACCACTTTGCCGCCCTTGGTCATGTGCACATGGTTGAACCCGTTCTTGCCCGGATGCAGGACCTTGTCTCCCAGAATGACATATTCGCCCGGCGCCGCATCGTAGTCATACGGGTCTGCCGGTGCTTCCTGGAAGAACCAGTTCAGCTTGCCGGTGCCGAGGTCGAGTGCGACGGTGGACGACGTGTACAGCGAACCGCCCGCGCGCCAGCTGTCGGCCTTCGGATCCATGCACTGATCGCCGCAGTAATCATAGTCGGGGTTTGGATTTCCCGTGCCCATGATGATCTGGTTGTTGGCGTAGTCGACCGTGCCGGGCTGCCAGGAGCCGCCGCCGCCGTACTTCCAAGAATCCTCGTGCCAAGTTGCAAGGGCTCTCGGATCGTCGCGGCCAGTGGTGTAGAACGTCCACTTGATGTTGCCGGTCTTGGGGTCGATCCCGAAGATCTTCCCTTCGATCGGGTATTCGCCGCCGTTCTGACCGATGACCATCAGATCAGAGCTCACGAAGGTCGCGGCGCCACTGAAGCCCACCGTGTCCTTCGTCGAATCGACGATCTGCTTGTCCCAGATCACGCTGCCGTCCTTCTCATCCAGCGCCACGATGTGGCCGTCGGCCTGGCCCATGTACACCCGGCCATCACCGATCGCCAAGCCGCGCGTGTGCGCAAAGAACGAGCGCGCTACCACGGCTTCGTCCATCTTCGGCTCGTGCACCCAGATGCGCTCGCCGGTCTTACCGTTGAGCTTCCACACCGTCGAGGGATTCACCGACACATACACCATGCCATCGACTGCCAACGGGGTGCTGTGCATGCCCATGCGCACATTACCCGGCTGGAAGATCCAGGCCGGACGCAGGTTCTTGACGTTGCCCGTGTTGATTTGCGAAAGCGGACTGTGACGCCAACCGCTGTCCGTCGTCCGGTGATAGAAGCACCAGTTCTCCGGAGCACAGTTGCGAATCTCCGCCGCCGACGATCCGGCGAAAGCGCTTGGTGCCCCAAGCACCGCCAGAGCGAGCGGAACAGCAGCAAGGCTAAATTGCCGCGCTATCTTGACCATTTACAATTTCCTCCAGACGATTATTGTGCGGGGCTACGCGTCAACGAGCGATTGGTCGAGGAGTTTGGCGTAAGGGCATGGCGGGCACGTCCAACTGATTGCTGCTACTCGCCTGAACATCCGCTGGCGCGGCCGGCAAGCCTTAACACCCACCTGCAAAGACACCCCTCCCCCTGAGTCCGCTCAGCTCGTTGACCGATTTAGACCAGACCGTGATTTGCCCCAAGCGATGCTAGTCCCATGAAATGAGGCATGTCAAGGATTTGCCCGGCGAACTGCCCGCGTCGTGGCAGGATTTCGTATTGCGGCGCAGCGGCAGGTTCGAATCCCAGTCGAGGATTTCCAGCTATGCTTGCCCACCAGACGCTGCACGACTGAACGACGGCGCGCGAGGGCTGCTCCACACCTGGCGAGCGCTCGCTGCTTCGCCACTCGGGAGAGAGTCCAGATGGACGGGCCGTTGAGCACGATGAGCTGCGACGCGCTGGTGGCGCGCGTTGGCACCGAGGTCGGCGTATCGGACTGGTTTCCGATCGATCAGGCGAAGATCGACGCCTTCGCCGCGCTCACGCACGACCACTATTTCATTCATGTGGATCGAGTGCGCGCCGCCGCAACCCGCTTCGGCGGAACGATCGCGCACGGCTTTCTGACACTGTCGATGCTTGCACCGATGGCGTATCAGGCGTGCCCTGCGGTGCAGGGCACGAAAACCGCGGTCAACTACGGCTTCGACCGGCTGCGGTTCGTGGCGCCTGTCCCCGCCGGCTCACGCATCCGCGGCCGGTTCGTTCTCAACCGCTTCGAGGTTCAGGCGAGCAACCGCTGGCAGGCGATCTACGGCGTGACGGTGGAAATCGAGGGCGAAGCCAAGCCAGCGCTCGTCGCGCAGTGGGTAAGCGCCGGCTTCCTCTGAGCCTGGCGGTGGTGGAGCGCCCGGCCGCACAGCGCTGATGATTGCGGCCGCGTTGCTGGACGCCGCCGGGGCACTGTCGCACGAGCTCGCCGCGTTACGCTTCCCCGCGCCCGTCGCCCATGTGTACGATCCGCATCAGTACGCCTGGGCGCCCTATGAGGCGTACGTGAACCGCTACGGCGGAGACCGAAAGCGCGTGGTGCTGCTGGGGATGAATCCCGGGCCGTTCGGCATGATGCAAACCGGTGTGCCGTTCGGCGAGGTCGCTGCAGTGCGCGACTGGATGGGGATTCGAGCGCCGGTTTTGAGACCGGCCCGCGAGCATCCGAAACGTACGATCGAGGGGTTCGACTGCAAGCGCTCGGAGGTGAGCGGAAGGCGTCTGTGGGGATGGGCCGCGCGCCGCTGGGGCGGCGCCCGCGCGTTCTTCGCTGACTGGTTCGTGCTCAACTACTGCCCGCTCGCGCTGCTCGAAGCCTCGGGGCGCAATTTCACGCCCGATAAGCTGCCAGCGACGCTGCTCAAGTCGCTGCACGAAGCGTGCGACCGGCACCTAGCCATCGCACTTGGGGCGCTCGCACCGGAGTGGGCAATCGGGATAGGCGGCTTTGCGGAAAAGCGCATCCGCGCCGTCCTGGAAGCCAATTTCATCGACAGTGCGTTAGCGCGCACCGTGCGCTCGGGACAGATCCTGCATCCAAGCCCCGCCAGCCCGGCCGCGAACCGTGGATGGGAGCAGGCCGCGGAGCTGCAGCTGTCGGCGCTGGGGGTTCCGGGCTTCGATGGGGGCGGGCGCGCCGTTGGCCACGCCGCCCGCCGATTGCGCAGCGGGCCCAATGCGGGTGATGGATAATAGGTAAGAGAAGGTTCAGGTAACGCGTTTGGCATAGCGAGATAGCCGCGTGCCACAACGCAGCAGCCAAAACATCTCGGAGGAGAGCGCAGATGAACGCAGTCACACCGAAGGCCGCCAATCACGCGAGTCTGCCACCGCTTGCGTCGCGTTTCGTCGATGTCGCGTCGCTTCCCTGGGAAAAAAGCCCCTATCCTGGGTGTGAGACGAAGACGCTTGTGGTGGACCGGGCGTCCGGGCTGCTCACGATCCTGCTGCGCATGGCGCCTGGCGCCAAGCTGCCTGATCACGAGCACGTTCTGATCGAGCAGACTTACGTGCTCGAAGGCAGCCTGGTCTGCGGCGAAGGCGTGTGCCGCGCCGGCGAGTTCGTATGGCGCCCGGCCGGCAGCCGGCATGAAGCCTGGGCCGGACCCGAAGGCGGGCTGATGATCGGGATGTTCCAGATGCCCAACCGTTTCTTCGCGGCCGACGGCCGACAGGTGGATTTCCTCGGCAACGACTGGGAGCAGACCTGGGGCGCCGTGTTCGAGCGCCAGGAGCAGGCGAGGTTCGCTTAAGGCGCGCT
>DASPUW010000134.1:0-17786 GCA_035622675.1 Burkholderiales bacterium
GATCGAGCCGATTGCCTTAGTGACGCGGTTGCCGATGCGCAGGGATTCCGACTCTGCCGTCCCGGGCACAGCCGTCATGTGGAGCACGTAGTGACCTTCGCGCAGCGCCGGGATGAATTCTCCGGAGAACAGAGGCAGCAGCCCGATTCCGACCGCGATGACCACGAACACAGCGCTGACGATCCGCCCGGGGAAACGCTCGATGCGGCGGAGCGCGGCAGCGTAGCGCGGCTTCAACCACGCCACCGCGGGCGGGTCCTGCGTCTTCAGGCCGGCGCGCGCCAGCAGCAGGTAGCACAGCGCGGGCGTCAGAGACAGCGCCACGATCAACGACGCGAGGATGGCGAAGATGTAGGCCAGGCCGAGCGGAGCGAACAATCGGCCGGCCACGCCGGAAAGCGTTAGCAGCGGGACGAAGACCAGCGCCACGATGAAGGTCGCGTAGACGACCGAGCTCCGCACCTCGACCGAGGCATCCAGCACCACTTGATCGGCAGGCCGCGGCTGCGCGGCCGCGCGATTGAGGCGCAGCCGGCGGAAGATGTTCTCGGTGTCGATGATCGCGTCGTCCACCACCTCGCCCAGCGCAATGGCGAGACCGCCGAGCACCATGATGTTGAGCCCGACGCCGAAGTAGTCGAGCACCAGCACTGCGCCCAGCAGCGAGGTGGGAATCGCCGTCGTGCAGATGAACGCCGTGCGCGTGTTGAACAAGAACAGGAACAGCACGATGACCACCAGAGCCGAGCCAATGAGCAGGTCACGCTGCACGTTGCGCACCGCGGTCTCGATGAAGTTGGCGGGCCGGAACAGCCGCGCATTGAGCGTGACGCCCTCGACCGCCAACAGCGGCTCCAGCTCTTTGAGCGCGCGCTCGAGATCCAGGGTAACTGCACGCGTGTTCGCACCGAGCTGGCCCTGCACCATGAGGAAGACGCCGGGCGTGCCATTGATCGCGGCGGCGCTGATGGACGGCGCCGCCCCCTCGACGACGCGGCCGACGTCGCCGAGGCGCAGCACCTGTGCTCCTCTCTGCGCCAGCACCGCACGGCCCAGCTCTTCGGCTGCGCGCGGCTGCGCCTCCACGTTGACGATCAGGTGTTGATTCTCCGTGCGCACAAACCCGGCCGCCAGCACGCCGGTAGCGCGACGCGCGGCCTGCACCACCTCCTGCATCGACAAGCCGTAGCGCATCAGCCGTTCGGGGTCGACCTGCACCTGCCACTCGCGCACCTCACCCCCGAAGACGTTGACCTCTGCCACGCCTTCCACAGCCAGCAGGTGCGGGCGCACGACCCAATCCACCAGCGTGCGAACGTCCATGAGTGAGCGGTTGGCGGAGGTGAGCCCGACACCGAGGACCGTGCTCGCCGAGGACGTGAGCGGCGTCATGGCCGGCTGCGCCACACCGTGCGGCAGCTGATTCGCGAGCGAGGCGAGACGCTCGCTCACCACCTGCCGGTTGCGGTAAGCGCTCGACCCCTCGCGGAACAGCACCGTGACGACGGACAACCCCGGGATGGATTGCGAGCGGATGTGCTCCACGCCGGAAGCGCCGGCCAGCACGCTCTCGATCGGTTGCGAGACCTGCCGCTCCACGAGCTCCGCCGACAGCGCCGGCGCCTCGGTCTGAATCACCACCTGGCTGGGCGAGAACTCGGGAAAGACATCCAGGTTCGCGCGCGTGAGGACGTAGAAGCCGTAGATGATGACCGTCAGCGCCAGTGCGACCACGACGCCTGCATAGCGGATCGCTTGTCGGACGATGAACGCGATCATCTAAGACCGATTGACCACTGAGATGCGAAGCGGAAACGCTGGATCGAGCCGCCAAGACGCCAAGGCGCCAAGAAAACCACAAGACCGCTTGTGAGATCGAGCACTGAAGGCGTCTCGACCACGCCGCAAAGCGGTAGTGCGATCAAGGCGAACCAACGACAATGGGCGCGGTCCAGTTGTGAGCTTACGTGTTCTTGGCGCCTTGGCGTCCTGGCGGCTGAATATGTTGTTGGCGTCGTGGGCGCTCAATCTTCGTTCTCGTTGCGGATCTGGAACTTCTGCTCTTCCGACAGCAGCAGCTGGGCGCCGCTCACGACCACCTCGTCGCCCGGCTGGAAGTGAGTCGCGTCGAACCAGCCGTTGCCGAGCTCCCGCGCGGTGGAGACTTCCTTGCGCACGAACAAATCGTCCTCGTCCTTGACGTAGGCCCACGCCTTCCCGCCGTGCCACACTACGGCGACGGACGGGACGACGACGCCTTCGCGCGAGTTGCCACCGAGCTTGAGCTGCCCCGCCACGCGCATGCCGACTCGCAGCCCGTGCGCGCTCACGACGTAGAAATAGGTGACACCCGGCATGGCGGCGTCGGTTTGCGGCGCGGCGGAGACAAAGCGCGCGCTGCGTGCCTCGGTCGGCGCGGAAACCGGCGCCAGGGACAGCGGTGCTCTGCCCGCCTGCGCGCTCAAGTCGTACGGAAAGGTGACCTGCGCCAGCACTTCGCGCTGCTGCGCCAGCGACTGAAACGCCGCTGACTCCGGGTCTGTCGCCCACCTTGCGAGCGCGTCGCCCCAACCCGCGCGAATCGTATCCTGCGCAGCGGCGGCGGACTGCTCGGCGGCCGCGAGCCGCGCCTGGTCTGCTTTCCACTGCGCCTCGGCGGCCTGCACGGCGCGCTCGGAGACATTGCGGTCGTCCTCGAACAGGCGTTTGAGCCGTTGGTACTCCGCAGCACCATTCGACGCTGCGGCTCGCAGCGAGCGAGCGTCGAGCACGGCAGCGCCGTAGCGGGCGCGCAGATCGATGAGCGGCTGGACATTCACGATCACGCCGTACACCTCGGCCGCCGCTCCAGCCCGCGCCTCCTCGAGAGCGTGCACGACGATGCCGCTGGCTGCCTGACTCTCTTTGCTCAAGCGCACGGCAGCCGAGCCGCCCTGGTGGCTCAGCGCCGATTGGAGCGGGACTTCGTCCTCGGGCGCTTTGGCCTTGAGATGCAGCTCGTCGCGCGCGAAATAGATCAACGCCCACACCAGCACAGCGATGACGACCGCCATCGACGCGATGATGACGGTTTGCACGCGCTGGTTCATTGCTTCGCGAGGCCGAGCGTCGAGCTGTTGGGCTTGGTCTTATCTCTGGTTGAGCTCGGTGCGGGCGCGCCCGCGAGCGGCATCTGCAACGCGTCTTCCAGCGCGCCCAGCGCCCGCTGCGTGTCGAGCCCGACCGACAGAACGTTACGTTCGACCGCGAGGGCTTCCAGGCGAACGAGCGTAAGCTCTACGCGATCCGTGTGTCCTGCGTCGAACTGTTTCCTGGCCCGCTGGTCTCGGGCCGCCTGCAGCTCGGCCAGGCGCTGGGCGCCAGCCGCGTTTTCCTGCGCCTTTCGATAGCGGGCCTGAGCGCCGTCGGCGTCCGAGATCACCCTGACTTGCAGGGCAAGAAAATCCTGCGCAGCCGCCTTGCGCCCTGCTTGCGCTGCCTCGATCGCCGGTTTGTTGCCCGCGGCCGGCACCATGATGGTTGCAACCAACGACCAGATGTTGTCGCCCTGGTCCCACAGATAGCCGGGGGACAGCGTAACGGTTGGATACTGGCGGGCAATCTCGAGCTTGACGGCAGCATCGGCGGCGGCGTACTCGAGCAGCTTGACACGCACGTCAAGGCGGTTGAGCAAGGCGGTTCGCTGAGCGTCGCGATCGGTCGGCGCCACCGGGGTTTGCTCGAGCGAGGCGAAGTCGAAGCTCATGCCGCGCACCGCCGATAGCGGCAGGCCGAGCGCGTGTGCCAGCGCGGCAAGACTCTGCTCGCGCGCGAGCTGTGCGCTCTGGATCTGGCCCTCGACCTCGGCCAGCCTGAGTCGTGCGCTGCCTACGTCCAGGGCGGAGCCGGCACCCATCTCGAAGCGCCGCTCGAGCAGCGACACGAGAGCGCGTCGCTCGCGAGCCTCGGCCTCCAGGAGCTCGAGCGTGCGGCCTGCGGCGTAGCATTCCAGAAAACGGGCCCGCACGTCGGAGCGTGCAGCCCAAGCCGCCGAGCCCACACTGAGCTGCGCGGCGTCCGCTAGAGCGTTGTATTGTTCACCGATGGCTGCGCGCCGCCCGCCTTCGGCAAGCGGAACCTCGATCTCAAACCCGAGACTCCATGGACTCGTCGTTTCTGGCGGTTGCAGGCTGTGGTGCCAGACGACCGGCTTCAGCCCGATCGGGGGGCGCTGCGTCGCTGCCGCCACCTGCGCCCGGGCAGCGGCCGCCTGCGCGCGCGCAAGCTCCAGGTCGGGCCGATAGTAGAGGGCGACCAGTGTGAGATCGGCTAGGCTCCAACGCTGCACTGGCCAGTCGGAAACCGGATGGCCGTGCTCGAGCATGTATTGCTTGAGCCCAGGCGCGTCGGCGGTCCGCGATTCGAACCGCTGCGCCGAGGCGGCCGGATCGAGCGGGGCTGGCTCATAGCGCTGCAGCGTGCAGCCGATCGACAGAAGCAGCGCAGGCGTGGATGCCAGAATCAGGACCCCGGTAAAAAGGCGAGGAGGACAATGCGCGCGCATGGGCATGGCGCACCGAGTGTAGCTTGCCGCCGCGATGGCCGGCAAACACACGGCGATCGGCGACGCCGGTCGCTCGCCCCTTCTCAGGAGTCGATAACGACTTCCCGCTGGACGGTGAAGCGCCCCAGAACCCGGTTGACCTCAGCCATCAGGGTCGGGCGCGCAGCGGGATCCACACCGAGGACTGTCACTCGAGCGACGATCCCGTAGCGATCATCGGGTATCGCCTCGACCCTGACCTCGACGCCGCCCGTGCACAGCGGAGCGAGCGCCGAGTCGAAGGCTCTTCGCGTTGCGTCGCAGCGCAGCGCAGGCTTGAAGATCTTGCCCACGGCCGTCACCGGCAGCTGGTCCAGGAGGATCACTTCCGAGGGCGCGGCGGGCCGCTCGGGCACCTTGTCAGCACAGAAAGCGCGCAGCTCCTCCTCCTGGGCGGAGGCGCCGGGCTTGAGAGCAACGTAGGCGACCGGCAATTCTCCCGCGTAAGCGTCCGGCTTCCCCACCGCCGCCGCCACCGCGACGGCTGGGTGCTGATAGAGCGCCTCCTCGATCCACGCAGGAGAAATGTTATGGCCGCCGCGGATGATCAGATCCTTCGCCCGTCCTGTCACCCAGAACCAGCCGTTCGCATCAACGTAGCCGAGGTCGCCGGTATTGAGCCAGCCGTCCGCGAAGAACGCGCTTTGGTTGTGCTTCTCCTGACGATAGCCGCGCATCACAGTCGGGCCCCTGACTGCGAGCGCGCCCACCTGACCCGCCGGGCACTCGGCCGGTGCGCCGCCGCCGTTATCGAGGCGGAAGATCCTGGCCTCGACATAGGGGCAGCGCAGGCCGATCGAGCCCGTCGGGGGTTCGCCGTCCTGCGGCGTGCAATGGGTGAGCGCTGTGGCTTCGGTCAGACCGTATCCCTCCATAAGGCCGACGCCAGTGTGTCGCTCGAACGCGCGCCGCACCTCGACGGAGATGGGTGCAGCTCCGCAACCGAAACGTTTCACCGTCTTGAGCTGCGCTGCGCTCGGCGGCAGGTTCAGCAGCGCAGACACAACCGTGGGCACGAAGCCCACGCGTGTGGCCCCGAACCGCTCGATCACCTTCCACAGGTTCGGCACCACGCTGGAATTGCGGAACCCCAGGGGACTTAGCAGCACCAATGTGGCGCCCACGCTCAGCGGCGCAACCCCCCAGCAGTACGCGGCCGCCGCATGGAACAACGGGAGCCCGACGGGAATGACATCGTCCTGCTCGATGCGCAGCGCCCCGGCAACCCAGGCCTGGTACAGCTGCCCCTCGTGCGTATGCTGCGCGAGTTTGGGGTCGCCCGTCGTTCCGCCGGTGTGAAAGCAGGCAGCGAGGTCGTGGCGGTGGATCTCTCGGCCACTGACCAGGCGATCATCGGGATGCTCGGCGATGAGCCGCTCGAAATCGAGCTGCCCGGCTGTTCGATCGCCGCCGATACTCACCGTCCGCACCGGCTCATCGAGCAACCGCAACGCGGCCTGAGCTTTGTCCCAATATTCGCTCTCGGCTCCGGTCGTGATCAGCAGCCGCGCGCCGGCGGCGCGAATGATCTGCGCGATCTGCGGCGGCTTGAGCAGCGGGTTGATCGGAACCATGACTCCGTTCGCACCGCCGCCCCACAGCAGCTCGTGCATTTGCGGCAGGTTAGGCAGCAAAAGGCAGACTGTATCGGTCGGCGCGATGCCCAAGCTGTGCACCATGTTGGCGGTGCGCGTCATGCGACGGAACAATTCGCCGTAGGTGGTCGTCGAGGCTGCCTCCCCAGGCAGGCCGTTAGGCAGGTAATGAATCGCCGGCTTGTCGGGGATCCGGCGCGCGACCCGCCCGATCAGCTCGTAAGCCGAGCTGGCGTGGACGCGCTGCGCCCACGGCATTTCGCGTTCGATGGCTTCGATGTCGGCGAGACTTCGGACTGGGGCCGAAGCGGTGCCCAGCACGGGGTGGTTCACGATGAAGCTACTGGCGCGCCATCATCTCGCCAAAGCGCACCCACCGCGTACCGTCGAACCGCCGCATTTGCATCTGTTTGAAAGGCACGTAGTCGGTGGCGGTCGTGTTCATTCTCACGCCGGGCAGCAGCATCGGCAACTCCACGTCCTTGAGGTTCGCCGCCTGGCGCATGACGTTCTCCCGGGTGAGATCGTCTCCGCATTTTTTCAACACCTCGACCAGCGCCGCCGCTTGGAAATAGCCGGTCACGTTGAGCAGGTCGGCGGTGTTGCCCTCCGGGTAGTAGCGCTTCATCCATGCGAACCATTCCTTGACCTCGCGATCATTCTGCCAGGACGGGTCAGTCGGATCTTTGGCGAAGGTGGCCGAGATCAAGCCGGCCGACTTCTCCAGCCCGGCCGGTATCAGAACCGCGGCGACCGACGTGGACGCCACCGACACGAAATGATGCGGCTTCCAGCCGATATCGTAGACCTCGCGGATCGCCTGGGCACCCGCCTTCGGGGTGCTGAAGTTCATGAAGACATCCGCGCCAGAGCCCTTCAGCGTCACGATCTGAGAGTCGACGGTCGGGTCGGTGGGCTCATACGAGGCTTCGGCAACCACCATCGTCGCTGCCTTTGTACCCAGCGCGTTCTTCAGCGATGCGAGATAGTCCTTGCCGAAGTCATCGTTCTGGTACAGCACCGCTATCTTGGCGCCAGGGTGGTTGGCAAGGATATAGTCCGCGTAGATCGCGGCCTCGATCCTCGGCGGAACTGGAAGCGCCATCGACCACGGAAAGTTTTTGGGGTCGTTCCATTTGTTGGAGATGCTCCCGATAAAAAGCTGGGGCACCTTTTTCACGTTCAGATACTTTTGCACCGCGGTGTTCTGCGCTGTCCCGAGCGAACCGAACATCAGAAGCACCTGCTCTTCCTCGACCAGACGCCGCGTCTGCTCGACCGTCCTCGGCGGACTGTAGCCGTCATCGAGCGAGATGAGCCGCAACTTCCGGCCGTTGACGCCACCCCGCTCATTGATCATCTGGAAAAAGGCGGCTTCGGACTTCCCGATCGTACCGAAGGCGGAGGTAGGCCCGCTGTAGGCCATGGTCTGCCCGACCTTGATCTCGGTGTCGGTGACTCCTGGCCCGTAGCTCTTCTCCGCTCCGACCGGCGTCACGGTCAATAAAGCCAGCCCCAAAGGCAAGCCTACGGTGCAGACTTGGCTGATCGTCATCGCATCCCCTCCCTCGCCTGTGGCGCAGGCGATGCTACGTGCTTGTCATAGAGTACCAGCCTTAGCGGACTCCAGAAGAGGGAGATCGAGGGTCTTGCGGCGCAAGCGGGATCAAGCCGCCGAGCACAGCGCGTGGTACAGGCGCTGCGTCTCCGCCGACGGCGCGACACCGAGACCGGCGACGAGCTGCTCGCGGCAGCAGCGATAGGTATGGATCGCCTCCGCCGACTCCCCCGCTCGCTGCTGACACCGCATGAGGCCGCGGTAGACTTCTTCGGCAAAGGGGTCCAGCTCCAAGGCGCGCTGGTACAGCTCGCCCGCACGGCCCCAGTCGCTGCGCGCTTCGTAGAACTCGCCGAGACGGCGCACCAGTCCCAGCCAGACCCGTCGCAGCCGCTCGCGTGGCAGCAGCATCCAGGGCTGCTCGGGCTCATGCGCGAAAAGGTGCCCACGATAGAGGGCGAGCACATCGGCCGCTCTCTCGGCGAACAGCAGGTTGCCGGCATACAGGCCGTTCACGTACCCCGCCTCGCGCTCGAATACCCACAGATCCACCGAGAACAGTGCGTGCTGCAGATGGACTTTGCGGTCTTGGACGACTACCGTTTCGTCGCGGCCGAGGAGGCGCCGGAGGCGGTGCACTGCGACCTGCAAGGAGTTGCGCGCGGTGTCGCCATCGGAATCGGGCCACAGCTTGTCGGCCAAGTCGGCGGCGCCCACGGAGTGCCCGTTGGCGATCAACAGCGCCTTGAGCAGATCGAGCGGCCTGCGCTGCGGTTTGATGCCGCTCACGAACGGCACGCCGTCGATCAGGACCTCGAAGCCGCCCAGCGCGCGTATGCGGATGAGCGGGCGCGCCGTCTCGACCGCGAGCGGTTGGGCTGCTTCGTCCGGGACTCGCTCCGCGTCGGCACGATGCTGGTCACGGATGCGCTGGGGGCGCTGAAATGGGACGCGCCCAGGCCACGAGTCGGCCCAGGTGCGGCGGCTGCCCCTTGACGTGGCGAGAATGGCCCTCAGCACCTCGCGAGTGCCAACCATGTCGCCGTCTTGAAGAAGATCGAGCGCGGTACGCACCAGCCGGGCATAGCCCCGCGGCATGCGGTCGGCGAAGACCGCGTCCGCGGCAGCAGGCTTGGCCGCGGGCCGACGGTTCTGCGCAAAGCTCAACTGGGAAACGAACCGAGACATGTCCTCCGCCCCCCCTGTTTTGTTGCTTTTGAAGAATAGTATCCCCGCCCGCGGAGTGGTTGACCTAAACGAAAGTTATAGACCTCTCTCCATGGCGTTCAGGGCCGTCTCAGTGCAGCTTCACATGAGGTTCTGTGCGCCGGGTGATGATGCGGGCCAGTGTATCGAAGAAGACCTTGGTGAACCCGTAGAGCGCGTACTCGTGCATCTTGTACAGGGACAGGTACACGAGCTTCGCGAAATAGCCCTCGATCATGACGCTGCCACGCGTGATGCCGCCCATGAGGCTGCCCACGGTGCTGAACTTGCCGAGCGACACGAGCGAGCCAAAATCCCGGTATACGAACGGCTTCAGCGGCCGCCCGTCGAGAATGCGGGGCAGCATGCGGTACAGGTGCGAAGCCTGCTGGTGAGCCGCCTGCGCGCGCGGCGGGACCGCCCCGCCCTTCTCCGGCCATGGGCAGCTCGCACAGTCGCCGAATGCGAAGATGTTCGGATCGCGCGTCGTCTGCAGCTCGCCCGTCACGACCAGCTGGCTGAGGCGATTGGTCTCGAGCCCGTCGAAGTCCTTGAGGAAATCGGGCGCCTTGATGCCGGCCGCCCAAACGACGAGCTCAGCTGGGATCTCGCGTCCGGTCGCGGTGCGCACCCCTTGCTCCGACACCTCCGTCACCCGCTCGCCGGTGAAAACATCTACCTTCAGCTTGCCGAGCAGCCCCAACACCGCATCGGACAGCCGCTCGGTGAGCGCCGGAAGGATCCTGGGGGCCGCTTCCACCACCGTGATCTTGATGTCCCGCTCGGGGTTGATCCGGTCCAGGCCGAAGGAAACGAACTCGCGAATCGTGTTGTGCAGCTCGGCTGCCAATTCCACCCCGGTCGCGCCGGCGCCGATGATCACGACGTGCAGCTGGCTTGGCTGCAGCGGACCCTGCTGTGCGTTGGCCCGCAGACATGCATCGAGCATTCGGGAATGGAACAGCGCCGCCTGCTCCGGCGTATCGAGGGCGATGGCATATTGCGCGGCGCCCGGCGTACTGAAGTCGTTGGTCGTGCTGCCTACGCACAGGACCAGCGTGTCGTACGGGACGAACTGCCGCGGGATGACCTCGCGGCCAGCCTCGTCCAGGGTGGGAGCGAGCCGGATCTCTTTCTTAACTCGGTTCAGCCCATCCATGCGCCCAAGGCGAAACTGAAAGTGGTGCCAGCGCGCCTGGTACAGATAGTCGAGCTCGTGGTCGTTCAAGTCCATGCTGCCCGCCGCCACCTGGTGTAGCAGCGGCTTCCACAGATGCGTGCGCGACCTGTCGACCAGCGTGACGAGCGCCTTGCGCCGGCGGCCGAGCTTGTCTCCCAGGCGGGTCGCCAGCTCTACGCCCCCTGCGCCTCCCCCGACGATGACGATGCGAAGTGGTGCGATCACCCGAGGCGGCTGCGCGCTAGCGCTGCGCCGGCGCTCAGCGCCTCGAGCTTGTCCAGCGCGACGGTACGATCCATCGGCGCCATGCCGCAGTTGGTGCACGGATAGATGCGCTCTTTGGGCACGTAGCGCGACACTTCCGCGATCAGGCTCGCAACCTCCTCCGCGGACTCGACGCGGTCGGCCGCCACGTCGATCACGCCAACCAGCACGTCCTTGCCCCCCAGCAGCTTGAGCAGGTTCAGCGGAACGTGGGAGTGCATGCACTCGACTGAAATCTGGTCGAGCCTGCTGCGAGCGAGCGCAGGGAAGATCTCTTCGTACTGACGCCATTCGCCTCCGAGCGAGCTCTTCCACTCGATGTTCGCCTTGATGCCGTACCCATAGCAGATATGGACCGCGGTCTGACAGCGCAAGCCCTCGATCGCGCGGTGCAGGGCATCGATGCCCCAGCGCTTCACGTCGTCCATGTAGACATTGAAGGCGGGCTCGTCGAACTGGATCACGTCGACCCCGTCCGCCTCCAGCGCGCGCGCCTCCTGGTTGAGCAGCTCGGCGAAAGCCATCGCCATCCTGACCTTGTCGCGATAATGGACATCGGCAATGGTGTCAACGATGGTCATGGGTCCGGGCAGAGTGAATTTGAGTCTGCGCGCGGTGTGCGCTCGCGCAAGGCGCGCCTCCGTCTGATGCACACGGGTAGTCAGGCGCAGCGGCGCAACTACCGTCGGCACCATCGCCTCGTAGCGGTTATTGCGGATGCCCATCTTGATCTTGCGGTCGAAGTCGATACCTTCGACCCACTCGAGGAAGCCGTGGACGAAATGCTGCCGCGATTGCTCGCCGTCGCTGACGGTGTCGATACCGGCGTCCTCCTGGGCCTTGATCCACAGCAGGGTCGCATCGCGCTTCGCCTCAGCCAGCGCTTCACCGTTCGCTTTCCACTGCGGCCACAACTTGCCCGGCTCGGCAAGCCACGACGGCTTCGGCAGGCTGCCAGCGACGGTCGTGTCAAACATGGTCGATCCTCACCTCGACGTTGCGCCGGTTCGCTCCGGCTTAAATTCGATCACGATGCCCCGCAGCGGGACATCACCGACATTCTTCACCACGTGGATCACGGGCGGGCTGAAATTGACTTTTTCGGGCACGGTCTCGACCACCTTGACAGGTTCGCCGTCGGGCCACTGCTGCAGGCGGGTCCGATTAAGCTGCATCACGACGCGCTGGCTATGGCTGTGTCTGGGCCGTGTTTCGCCCGGCGCCAGCCGTTCCTCGAATACGAAGAATTCGTCGCCGTCGTAGAGCGGGGCGTTCTTCTCCGCTGCGATGATTTCGGGCGGCGAGCGCACAGGAGGGTGGTTCGGCTTGATCGTGACTTCGACGAACGCACCTCCGGTCGGGGGTTCGTAGGACTCGTCCGGACGGAAGACGGCTACATCGCCTCGCGTCATCGCTCGTCGAAACATCCCCCCGGCGAGCACGATATCCTCGAGCGCCACGATCACGCGATGTCCGCAGTCGGGCGCGCTCGCCGCCGCGCACGGCGCCACGTCGCGCGTGACACGCACGTACTCGTTGTCGATCACGATCTGGTCCGCCGTGAGCAGCGCGGCGAAGAGCAATTCGATCATGGTGGCTGGTCCGATTCGCGGCTCGCTCCGATAAAGTTTGAAGTGCGAGCGCCGAAACCACTGTATCACGTAAGCGCCTAGAATGAACGCGCTGAAGGCCGTTGATCGAGAGGAGTTCCGTGGAGCGGGTAGGCAAGTATCAGATCAAACGCGAGCTGGGCAAGGGAACGCGCAGCACCGTGTATCTCGCCTACGACGAGTTCTACGGATCGGACGTAGCGGTCAAGGTGTACGACGATGAGGGCCAGTCCCCTGCGGCCCGTGTCCCTCGAGCGCAGTTCCTCAGCGAAGCGGCGCTGGCCGGCAAGCTGAGCCATCCGCACATCGTGACCATCCTCGACGCGGTGGTCGAGGAGCGCTTCAGCTACGTCGCCATGGAATACGTGCATGGCGGAAATCTGTACCGCTTTACCAGTCCGGAGCGGCTGCTGCCGGTTGCCGACGTCGTCGAGATCGCCTTCAAATGCTGCGGAGCCCTGGACTATGCTTACCGGCAAGGCGTTGTCCACCGGGACATCAAGCCGGCCAACATCCTGGTTGCGCGCGGCACGGACGTGAAGGTCGCGGATTTCGGCGCGGCGTTCGTGCGCGACGCCGAGACGACGCAGAAATTGCGCATCGGCTCGCCCTCCTACGTCGCGCCCGAGCAGATCCGGGACGACCCGCTCACCCATCAGAGCGACATGTATTCCCTCGGCGTGGTCCTGTACGAACTGCTGGTCGGGCGCCGCCCGTTTTACGCCGGCAACATGGAGGACCTGCTGGCGATGGTGCTCGGTGAGGACCCGGTTCGGCCGTCGGTCTGGCGCCCGGAACTGCCGGAGGAGCTCGACGTCGTAGTCCAGCGCATGTTGTGCAAGTATCCGCAGGAGCGCTACCCGGACTGGGCCGAGCTTGCGCTCGAGCTGGCGCGCATCGGTCACCTGAGCGTCTACGATCAGGCGATCCGCGACAGCGAGAAATTCCTCGCGCTGCGCCCCGCCGCCCTGCTGACCCAGTTCAGCGACGCCGACCTGTGGGAGCTGACACGCATCGGCCAGTGGCGACGGGTGCCCTCTCAGACCGTCCTGTTGAACGAGGGCAAGAGCGGGGATAGTCTCTTCATCCTCGCCCGAGGCGAAGCCAAGGTGACGGCGCGGGGGCGGCTGTTGAACGTGCTGCGGGCGGGCGAATGCTTCGGCGAGATGGCCTACGCGCGCGATCAGGCCGCTTCGCGCCAGGCGACGGTGGAGACCAGCACTGACGCGTTGGTGGTCGAACTCACCCGTTCCGCTCTTGACGGGCTGTCGATCGGTTGCCAGCTGCAGCTCAACCGGGCGCTGTTGCGCGCGCTGGCCGATCGGCTCGAGCTCGCTAACGTGCGGCTCATACCTAGCACGTGAAGACCTTCACACCTGCGGGTTCAGGCGCTCCAGCTTCGAGTGCAGCTTGTTCACCGCGTTGATGTAGGCCTTCGCCGAGGCCACCACGATGTCGGTGTCCGCACCGGCGCCGTTGACGATGCGGCCGTTCTTGCGCAGCCGCACAGTAACTTCGCCCTGCGAGTCAGTGCCGCTGGTCACCGCGTTGACCGAGTACAGTGTGAGCTCGGCGCCGCTGCCGACGATGCTCTCTATGGCTTTGAAGGTCGCGTCCACGGGACCGCTGCCCTGTGCTTCCGCCTTCTTCTCCGCCCCATGCTCGGCCAGCACCACCTTGGCCACCGGGGTCTCCCCGGTTTCCGAATGTGCCATCATCGACAGCAGCTTGAAGTATTCCTGTTCCTGGTCGTGGCTGACCGCCTCGTCGCTCACCAGCATCTGGAGGTCCTCGTCGAAGATCTCCGACTTCTTGTCGGCGAGCTCCTTGAAGCGCGCGAAGGCCGCATTCAGCCCCTCCTCGGACTCGAGCTCGATGCCGAGCTCCCTCAAGCGCTGCTTGAACGCGTTACGCCCGGAGAGCTTGCCGAGCACCAGCTTATTGGCACCCCAGCCAACGTCCTCGGCCCGCATGATCTCGTAGGTTTCGCGGCTCTTGATCACGCCGTCCTGATGTATGCCCGATTCGTGTGCGAACGCGTTGGCGCCCACGATGGCCTTGTTGGGCTGAACCGGAAAGCCGGTGATACCGGACACCAATTTGCTGGCAGGCACGATCTGCGTCGTGTCGACGCGCGTATCGCAGGGGAAGAAGTCCTGGCGCGTGCGCACGGCCATCACGATCTCCTCGAGCGACGCGTTGCCCGCGCGCTCGCCCAGCCCGTTGACCGTGCACTCGACCTGCCGCGCGCCGTTCATCACCGCGGACAACGAATTGGCCACTGCGAGCCCCAGATCGTTGTGACAATGCACCGACCAGACGACTTTTCCGGAGTTGGGAATGCGCGTGCGCAACGCTCCGATCAGCCCGCCGAATTGTTCGGGGATCGTGTAGCCGA
The DNA here is from genome assembly GCA_035622675.1 of Burkholderiales bacterium. Taxonomy (GTDB): domain Bacteria; phylum Pseudomonadota; class Gammaproteobacteria; order Burkholderiales; family SHXO01; genus SHXO01. The sequence continues at coordinate 14,394 of DASPUW010000134.1, forward strand.
CCGTATCGGGAATGTTGATCGTGGTGGCCCCGGCTTTGATCACCTGCTCCAGGATGCGGCATAGAAAATCGACTTCCGATCGGCCCGCGTCCTCCGGTGAGAACTCGACGTCGTCGCGGTAGGTGCGCGCCAGCTTCACCGACCTGACCGCCTGCTCGATGACCTGGTCGGGCGTCATGCGCAGCTTGCGCTCCATGTGGATGGGGGAGGTCGCGATGAACGTGTGGATGCGCCCGGCGTTGGCGCCCTTGAGCGCGTCGCCCGCGCGCCGGATGTCGTTGTCGTTGGCCCGCGCCAACCCGCACACGGTGCTGTCTTTCACGGCGGCGCCGATGGCTCTCACGGCCTCGAAGTCCCCGTTGCTGGCGGCAGGGAAGCCGGCTTCGATCACGTCCACCCTGAGCCGTTCCAGCTGGCGCGCGATGCGCATCTTCTCTTCGCGCGTCATGGAAGCGCCCGGACTCTGCTCGCCATCACGCAACGTGGTGTCAAAGACGATCAGGCGCTCTTTCATCGCGTCCTCCTTCTCCCCGTTCTCCGCTGGAACCTGCGGTGCAAAGCTACACCTTAAGACGCCTCAAAGCCGCTTGGAAGGGATCGCGTCGGGTTCTAGAGGCCGTCTGGAGGAACCGGCGGCGACGGCGGGGACAAGGTCTTGCGCCGGAGGCGGTTGACGATCCACAGCACATAGCCGGACGCGGCGTAGATCAAGAACACCCCGAAGAGAAGCTCCGGCAGATTGTCTACCACCTGGAAGATCACCACGACCACCAGCACGATCGCAACGACTACGCCGAACGGCACGCTCTTGCGCAGGTTGATGTCTTTTCCGCTGTAGAACTTGACGTTGCTGACCATCGTCAATGCCGCGAACATGGCCAGCGCCCATGCGCCCCACTGCACGTCCTCCGGCTCGACGTTGAACGCGAACATGGTGTAGACGAAACCGGCGATCAGGCCCGCCGCCGCCGGACTCGGCAGGCCCTGGAAGTAGCGCTTGTCCACCACACCCAGATTCGTATTGAAGCGGGCGAGCCGCAGCGCCGCGCAAGCGCAATAGACGAAAGCGGCCACCCAGCCGAGGCCCATCTGGCTGATCCCCTTGAGCGTCCACTCGTAGATCACCAGTGCAGGCGCCGCACCGAACGAAACCATGTCGGACAGCGAGTCGTACTCCGCGCCGAACGGACTTTGCGTGCGCGTGAGGCGCGCGATGCGCCCGTCCAGGCCGTCGAACACCATGGCTACAAAGATGGCCAGCGCCGCAAATCCGAATTTCCCATTCATCGCCTGGACGATGGCATAGAAGCCGGCGGCCAGCGCCACTGTGGTGATCGCGTTCGGCAGCCAGTAGATGCCCTGGCGGCGGATGCGTCCGCCCACGAGCCACTTGGGCTTGAAATGCGGTGGTTCGGGGTAGTTCATGCGGTCCATTCTAACCCTCGATTTGAGCCGCCACGACGCCAAGAACGCCAGGACAAAGCAAACGGCGGTTTCCCAGCGGTTTGGCTGACGCTTTGCCGTCGAAGCGAATCTGCTTACTTACGGCCGCCCCCACCCCGCCTTCAACCGTCCTGCATTTCCTTGGCGGCCTTGGCGCCTTGGCGGCCAAAGCCCGGCTTTGCGGGCCTGGCGTTGCTGGGTTAGCTCGGTTTAGGAAGGTCCGCGAACACCGTCTCCCCCGCGGTGACCTTGTCGCCGATGCTGACCCTCGGGGCAGTGCCAACGGGCAGATAAAGATCGACGCGCGAACCGAAGCGGATAAAACCGTAACGCTGCCCGCGCGCGAGTCGATCGCCGGCGTTGGCATAGCACAGGATGCGGCGGGCGACGAAGCCCGCCACCTGCACGCAGGTGAGGTCGATGCCGTCGTCGGTATGGATCCACAGCGCGGTGCGCTCGTTCTCGTCGGACGACTTGTCGAGCGACGCATTGAGGAAGCTGCCGCCGTGATACCAGCGCTGCTTGACGATGCCCTCCACCGGACTGCGGTTGGAATGCACGTTGATAACGTTCATGAACACGCTGATCTTGAGCGCGTCGCGCTGCAGATAGGGATCGCGTGCCTTCTGCACCAGCAAGACGCGGCCATCGGCCGGACTCACCGCGATGCCGGGCTCCAGCGGGGTATGTCGCGGCGGATCGCGGAAGAACTGGATGACGAACACAGCCAACGCCCAGAACAGCAGCGACCAGCCGCCTACAAAGGCGGTGGCCAGCAAAGCGACAACGATCGCAATCGCGACGTGTGGCCAGCCTTCGCGGGCGATGAGGGGTTGAGACTCGACCACGCGGCGTCAGTTGCGCGACTGATCTACCAGCCGGCCCTTCTTGAGCCACGGCATCATTTCGCGCAGGCGTGCGCCGACCACCTCGACCGGATGCTCGCGCCCGATGCGGCGCATCGCGTTCAGCTTGGTTGCGCCCGTCTGGTTCTCTAGCAGAAACTCCTGAGCGTATGCACCGGTCTGGATTTCCTTCAGGATCCGGCGCATCTCATCCTTGGTCTGCTCGGTGATGATGCGGGGCCCGCGCGTGAAGTCGCCGTACTCGGCGTTGTTGGAGATCGAGTAGCGCATGTTGGCGATGCCGCCCTCGTACTTCAGATCGACGATCAGCTTCAGCTCGTGCAGGCACTCGAAGTACGCCATCTCGGGCGCATAGCCTGCCTCCACCAGCACCTCGAAGCCGGCCTGCACCAGCGCCGTGCAGCCGCCGCACAGCACCACCTGCTCGCCGAACAGGTCCGTCTCGGTCTCTTCGCGGAAATTGGTCTCGATGACGCCGGCCCGCGCGCCGCCGATGGCGGCCGCGTAGGACAGCGCCAGATCGCGCGCGCGACCGCTGACATCCTGCGCGACCGCGATCAGGCACGGCGTGCCCGCCCCCTGCACGTACTGGTTGCGAACCGTGTGGCCGGGCGCCTTCGGCGCGATCATCACCACGTCCAGGTCGGCGCGCGGGATGACCTGGCCGAAGTGGATGTTGAACCCGTGCGCGAACCCGAGCGTGGCGCTCTTCTTCATGTTCGGCTCGACGTCCTTGCGATAGGTCGCGGCGATGTGCTCGTCCGGCATGAGCATCATCACGAAATCAGCGCCTTTCACCGCATCGCTCACCTCCTGCACCTTGAGGCCGGCGTTTGTTGCCTTGCTCCACGATGGCCCGCCCTTGCGCAGGCCAACGGCGACGTTGACGCCCGATTCGTGCAGGTTGAGGGCGTGTGCATGTCCCTGCGAGCCGTAGCCCACGATCGTGATCTGCTTTCCTTTGATCAGGGACAGGTCCGCATCTTTGTCGTAATAGACTTTCATTCGAGTGTCTCCTCCGTTCTTCAAACTTTCAGGACCCGGTCTCCGCGTCCGATGCCGGAAGCGCCGGTGCGCACGGTCT
>DASPUW010000135.1:0-3091 GCA_035622675.1 Burkholderiales bacterium
ATCGCGTTCATCTCGATGAGCCCGGCGTTTCAGATGTGGGAAGTGCCCTGGATCGCATTCGTCTGCTTCGCGATCGTGCTCATTGCCTGGACTGCGAATATCCGCCTGCCTGGCGGCATCCCCGGCGGCCTCGCAGCGGTCATTCTGGGCACCGTGATCGGCTGGATCGCGTGGTTCTTCGGCTGGAGCGATTACATGAAGGCCGATGGCGTCAGCAAGGCATTGGACAGCTTTGGTATCCATCTGCCGTGGCCATCGCTGGACGTGTTCGCCGGCCTCGGCAGCATCAAGCTTCTCCTGGCTACCGCGATTCCACTGGGCATCTACAACTTCACTGAAGCGATGAACAACGTGGAGAGCGCTTCGGCCGCGGGCGACAATTACAACCTCCGCAAGATACTGCTGGCCGACGGCATCGGAGCGATAGCGGCCTCGCTGCTGGGCAGTCCCTTCCCGCCCGCAGTCTACATCGGACACCCAGGCTGGAAGTCGGTGGGCGGGCGCATCGGCTACTCCCTGGCGACCGGCGTGTTCATCGCGCTGGTGTGTTTCCTGGGGCTCACGGCGCTGCTGCTGAATGTGATTCCGCTGGTCGCCATCCTGCCGATCCTGCTCTACATCGGGCTCGTGATCGGCGCGCAAGCGTTCCAGGCCAGCCCCTCCAACCACGCGCCAGCCGTAGTGCTCGCGATCATCCCGAATATCGCCTTGTGGGCGCAGATCAAGATCGACACTGTGCTCAGCGTCGCGGGTACCAACGCAGACAAAGTCGGCATCGACGCGTTGAGACAAGTGGACGTGTGGTACAGAGGCATGGGTCTTCTGGGTGGCGGATCAGTGCTCGCGGGCATGGTGCTCGGCGCGCTGGCCGCGTTCATCATCGACCGGAAGCTCACGCATGCCGCAGTCGCGGCCTTCGTGGGCGCCGCGCTGTCGTACATCGGATTGATCCACGGCACCCATCTCGGCTGGCACGTGTCGCCGCTGGTGGCGCTGGGGTACGTGATGTTCGGGGTCGTGTGCTGGATCCTGTCGAGGCAGATCGGCCCGACTGCGGCGAAGAGCTGAGCCCGCTGGGCTACTAGTATCCCCCTCCCTTGCGCGAAGCGCGGGGGAGGATTAGGGAGGGGGCCTTCCCCCGCAAACGGGGGAAGGAAAGAAGCACGTTCTCAACCCGTGATGTGCGTCCCGGCCGCGCCCGACAGCGCGCGGCCGAGGTTGGGCGGATCGGTAATAATGGCGCGCCCGCGCGGCGTGCCTTCCAGAAAGGAAACCACCGCGTCGATCTTGGGCGCCATACTGCCCTTGGCGAAATGTCCTTCCGCCACGTAGCGTCGCAGCTCCGGCAGTGACACCTGCTCGAGCCACTTCTGGTTCGGCCGGTTGAAGTTGATCGCCACCTTCTCGACTCCGGTCGAGATCACGAACAGCTCGGCCTGCAGATCCCGGGCCAGCATGCTGGAGGCGAGATCCTTGTCGATCACCGCTTCCAGCCCCTGCAGCTCGCCGCTTTCGTCCTGCAACACTGGGATGCCTCCGCCGCCGCACGCGACGACAATGTAGCCAAGGTCGATCATGGACTTGATCACGTCCAGCTCGATGATCCGCTTCGGCTGCGGCGAAGGCACCACACGCCGCCAGCCGCGTCCGGAATCTTCCTTCACGGTCCAGCCGAGGCTCGCCGCCAGCTCCTTCGCCCTCGCCTCCTCCATCTGCGCGCCGATCGGCTTGCTCGGATCGCGGAAAGCGGGATCATTGGGATCGACCAGCACCTGCGTGACCAGCGTCGCTACCTTGCGCGCGAGGCGCCGGCGGCGGAATTCGTTGTGCAGCGAGCGCTGGAACATGTAGCCGATCGCTCCCTGCGTATCCGCGTCGGCGTAGTCGACTGGCACTTCGGGCACCTCGCTCTTCGCGATACCCGAGCGGCGCAGGATGAACCCGACTTGAGGGCCGTTGCCGTGCGTGAGGACGACCGTCCATCCGGCCTGCACCATGTCGGCGACGTAGTGCGACGTCTTGGCCGCGGCGTTGAACTGATCGGGAATGGATTGATGCTGCTCGTCGATGATGAGCGAGTTGCCGCCCACGGCCACGATCGCCGTCCGACTTGCTCGCTTCGCCTTCCCTCGCTTGGCTGCCCCCTCCCTCTCCCTCACTCGCGCGCGGGGGAGGGTTTTTGGTGGCCCAACCGTTCGCCTCCCTCCCCGGCCAGCGGGGGAGGGTTGGGGTGGGGGAGAACGTCGCGCCATCGTAGAGTGCCGTCGAAGACTATTGCGCGTCGCCATCGCGGACCAGGCCGCGCAGCGCGACGACCGCCTGGGCGAAACACTCCAGCGGCGCGCGGGTAATCCCCGCGCCGATCTGGCCCACTCCCGCTTCGCGGTGCGCGATGCCGGTGTTGATGATCGGAGCGATGTTGGTGTCGAGCACCTTGCGCGCGTCGATCCCGGCCGGCGTGCCGCTGAAGTTCATCGCCGGCAGGCTGAATCCGCTGTTGCGGCCCAGCGTGATGTGCGTCATCTCGCGCGTGTTGGCGATCGCATCCTGCGGCGTGCCGCCCACGAACTGGACGATGGCCGGTGCGGTCGCCATGGCGAAGCCGCCGAGGCCGGCGGTCTCGGTGATCGAGCTGTCCCCCATGTCAGGCGCCGCCTGCTCGGGCCCGTAGCTCGGGAAATACAGGCCCTGCACGAGCGGCGCCGGCGCTTCGAACCAGCGCTCGCCGGTGCCCGACAAGCGGATACCGAAGCGCACGCCGTTGCGCGACATCGCGGTAACCATGCTGCTGTTGGGTACGCCATGCGAAGCATCCAGCATCACCTTGCACGCCGCCATGGAAAGATTGAGGAAGAAGTGATCGTTGCCGGCGATGAACGTGATGGTTTCGGCGAGGCCGGCCGGGTCGAACCCGCACTTGAGCGCGGCCGGAACGAGCTTCTTCAGAAACAGCGAGGACGCGGCCGCGTTGCGGTTGTGCACCTCGTCGCCCATCTGCAGCGCTTGCGCCATCAGCGGCTTCAACTCGAGCGGCCCGAGCTTGCCGAGCGCAGCCTGCAACGCAGGCCGCATGACGTCGGCCATCCAGCGC
>DASPUW010000136.1:0-11195 GCA_035622675.1 Burkholderiales bacterium
GCTTTGACCATGGCCAGCGCCGCCTTCTGAAACTCCGGAAAGTACGATCCCACGCAGTCAGACAGCACCACGCACTCGAACCCCCGGTCGTTGGCCTCCCGCACCGTGGTGTTGACACACACTTCGGTGGTCACCCCGCACACAATCAGGGTGTCAATCCCGTGGTTGCGAAGGATCGGCTCGAGATCGGTGGCAAAGAACGCCCCCTTGCCCGGCTTGTCGATCACCGTCTCCCCAGCCTTGGGATAGAGCTCGGGCACGATGTCGTGCCCCACCTCCCCTCGCACCAGAATGCGCCCCATGGGCCCGGGATCGCCGATGCGCGTCTTGCCCCGCCCGCGCACAAGCTTCGTTGGCGGGCAGTCGCTCAAGTCCGGGCGGTGCCCCTCGCGGGTGTGGATGACCATCATTTGGCTCTTGCGCGCGGCCTCGAGCACGCGCCGGGTGGGCCCGATGGTGGCCTGCAGCGGGCTCACATCGTTGCCCAGGGCTTCGCCAAAGCCCCCGGGCAGCACGAAATCGCGCTGCATGTCGATGATCAGCAGCGCTGTTCGCTTCGGATCGAACTCGAGCTCGTAGGGCTCGGCATCGATGGTCCGGCGTCCCATGGCGTCCTCCTCTACCTTCACTCGCGCACGGCGCAGCCGCTTTCTCGCTAGGCGCAGCCGTTGCGCTCCGGCACCCCCTATGTATACTGAATGGTATACAAGTGGCCGCGGACAGGAAAGCGTGTCGATCACCATAGCTTCTCTTCACGCCGACTACCGGAGCGGCGCTCGCACGCCCTCGGCCGTCGTCGAGGAGGTGGTGTCGCGCGCAGAGGAAGCAGCGTACACGTCCGCGTGGATCCACCGTGCCGACTCCGCAGCGCTCAGCCGGCGTGCGCGCGAGCTGGAAAGCCAGGCACGCAGCGATCCGCGAGCGCTCGACCGGATGCCGTTGTACGGCGTCCCGTACGCGGTGAAGGACAACATCGACGTAGCGGGCATGCCGACCACGGCGGCCTGCCCCGCCTTCTCTTACGTTCCGCAACACTCTGCCGTCGTCGTAGAAAAACTGGAGGCGGCCGGGGCAATCCTGGTGGGCAAGACCAACCTCGATCAATTCGCCACCGGGCTGGTCGGCACGCGCTCGCCGTTCGGCGCGGTGCCCAACGCCTTCCGCCCGGAGTACATCTCCGGCGGCTCGAGCTCGGGCTCGGCGGTGGCGGTGGCGCGCGGTCAGGCGAGCTTCGCGCTCGGCACCGACACGGCGGGCTCGGGGCGCGTGCCGGCCGGGCTGAACAACATCGTCGGCCTCAAACCAACTCGCGGGCTGATCAGCGCGCGGGGCGTGGTACCCGCCTGCCAGTCGCTGGATTGCGTATCGGTGTTCGCGCTCACCTGCTCCGATGCGATCGCGGTGTTCGATGCCGCACGCAGTTACGATCCCTCCGACCCGTACGCCCGCGAGCTGAGTTTATGGCCGGTGTCGTGCGGAGCGCAGTTCCGCTTCGCCCTGCCGGATACGCTGGAGTTCTACGGAGACCGGCAGGCGAGCCGCGCTTTCGACGAGGCGGTGCGCACGCTGCAGACGCTGGGCGGACGCCAGTCGAAAATCGATTCTTCGCTGTTGCTCGAGACCGCTGCGCTGCTGTACGAGGGGCCCTGGGTCGCCGAGCGCATGGCGGCCATCAAACCGTTCTTCGAGCGCCACGCCGACCAGATGGACCCGGTCGTGCGGGAGATTATCGGCGGAGCCGTGAAGTACTCCGCCGCAGACCTGTTCGCCGGAATGACGCGCCTGCAGGCCCTCAGGAAGGCCGCAGCGCGGCTGTGGGAACACGCGGACGTCCTGATCGTGCCGACCGCCCCGACCGTTTACACCATCGACGCGGTGCGCGCCGAGCCGTTCCAGACCAACCGGCGCCTGGGCCACTACACCAACTTCGTGAACCTGCTCGACTTCAGTGCCTTCTCGGTGCCGGCGTCGATTCGGTCCGACGGCCTGCCGTTCGGCATCACACTGATCGGTCCGGCGGGCGGCGATCTCATGCTGGCCGATCTCGCGCAGCGCTTTCACCAGGTGACCGGCCTCAAGCTCGGCGCCCTGGACGAGCGGCTACCGGCATCCACGCCGATCGCTGTGAGAGACGAGAGCGTGAAAGTGGCGGTGGTGGGCGCGCATCTGTCCGGGCTTCAGCTCAACCACGAGCTCACACAGCGCGGCGCACGCCTCGACCGTGTTACGCGCACGGCACCGCGTTACCGTCTGTACGCGCTGTCAGGCACGCAGCCGCCGAAGCCGGGCATGGTGCGCGACACGTCCGGAGCAGGACAGTCGATCGAGCTGGAAGTATGGCGCGTCCCGCTACCGGCCTTCGGCTCGTTCGTCGCGGGCGTGCCGTCTCCGCTCACGATTGGCCGCATCGAACTGGAAGATGGCGAGATGGTGCAGGGCTTCGTATGCGAAACCTGGGCCGTGGGCGGCGCCGAGGACATCTCGCGCTTCGGAGGCTGGCGCGCTTTTCTCTCCAGTAAAGCCGGACGCTAACCGGGCCGCGGAATCTCCCCAACGCGCGGAGGTATACTTCGGGCGTCGATTCCTAGTCAGCCGTTTAGAGCGGACGGGGAGGAGGAAGATGAGGCGCCGTGCAGTCCTGCAAGCCGGGCTCGCCGTGGCCGGTGCTGCCCTGCTGACTGGTCACATGCCGTACCGCCCGTGGTACGTGTTCGAGGCCAGGCAGTGGGTCATTATCGTTGCGGACGGAGACGCCGAGGCGTCCCGCCTCGGCGCGGCCGTTTCCACCCTGCTGGCGGCGCGGGTGCCCGGAAGTCAGGCGGCGGCCATGAGCGTGGAAACCGAGCGCGATGCGCTGCAGCTCCTGCGCTCACACGAGGTCAACCTCGCGATCGTGACCATCGACGCCGCCAATCAGGCGCTCGCAGGCAACGGCTTGTTCGCTCCCGACGGCCCTCTGGCTCTGCGCACCGTCGCCCCGTTCGGCCCGCATCTCCTGGTCGCGCTCGACAGCTACTCGACCGACAAGGCCGCTCGTATCGCCGCGGCGCTGGCGGGTTTCCGCTGGCAGGATGGGTCCGTCCCCACGCGTGGATCGAAGCCGCAGTCGAGAGTCCCGCTCCATCCCGGCGCGATACGCTTCAAACAGGCTCGCGAGTCGAAAACGGGCCAATAGCGAGGCGTCAGCGCCTTATCGTAGGCTTGGTCGTCATTCCGGCCTTGCGGAGCAAGAGGCCGGATCCAGAAAACTCGAACTGTTGACTCCTGGATCCCGGCTTTATACCGGGACGGGAACATTGAAACCCCTGAGTTAACGCGCAGGCGGCGAGCCGGCGCGGACGGTTTGCGCGACGCGGCGCCGCCTGACCCAAAACAGGCCACCGGCGGCAGCGAGCGCCGCGAGGCCGATGAGCCACGCGCCGACGGTCCAGCCGCGGCCCCGGCGCATCATCCGCTCGCGATACGCCTGGTAGTCGGGGTCGAGCGAGCGCTCTCGCTCGCGCTGCGCCTCGAACTCGCGCACCCACAGCGGCGCCGGACGCGGCGAAACCTCAGGCTCCGTTCCCCACGTGAGCTTCACCGGCAGCGACAAGGTCTTGGCCGGCTCCCGCTGACCCACCCGTCGCACCACGAGACGGACCTCATCGACCGGCGTTGGCTGGTCCGGCCAGTGAAAGATCAGCGTTGCGTCTGTGCCACTCGAAGCGAGCTTGCGCTCGTCGATGGTGGCTACCGGCACTTCCTCGCCCTCGTAGTAGGCTTCGGCGAGGACCCGCACGGGAGCCTGGCTTTCGACCTGGAAGCGGAGATAGAAAGGCTCCTTGTAGTGCAATTGCGCTACGGGGTCGGGGTGAGTTCCGAGCAAAGTCAGGCCGATCGCGGCCTGCACACTGTCTCGGGCGTTGGCTCCGACGCACGACGCGCACAACAGCAAACACGCGATGACTCTTGGCGAGCGTTTCAAGTTCTTTCTCCCTTAAATACTCCGGCACGACCGCGGCGTGGCGCGCGAGCCTGCTATCGTTCCTTTCGTTGTTGTTCCTTGCGCCCTGGCTCGATATCGCGCAGGAAGCGCTGTTTGTCCTGTTCGCTCAGCTGTTCGGCGAGCGCCAGATGAAACTCGCGCCGGCTGGCAGCCTGCGCCGCAGTCTTCTTGACCACAACTCGCGCGATCGGTCCCAGGTAGGGTGCGAGGCGCCGCGCGGCGTTTTCGATCTCTTCGGCAGTCGGGGGGTACGAGTCGCCAGTCTGGGCGGTAGCGGCCGGCTGCTCCGCCTGAGCAGGGGGCGGCACGCCAGCGAGCGCCTGTCGGCCGGTGAGAAACTCGCTCTTCTCCTGCGCGCTGCCGAGGCTCTCCGCCAGCAGCGCGTACAGAGTGTCGAGCTCTTTCGTGCTGCGCGCACCGCGGCGGACGATGACCTTGGCGACCGGGCCGAGGTAGCGCATGAGCTGCTGCTCGATCTGCTTGAGCAGCGCGGCGTCCCAGCCATCCGGCGGGACGGTGGTGGCACCGGGCGCGGAATCGGTCTGTGACGGGCGCGGCGGGGTAACAGGGATCTGCGGCGGGCTGGCCTCGTCGATGATGGTCTCTTCCGACACGGCCGGGCTGACAGGCGCCGCGTACGCCTCCAGGATGGCAGCGCGGAACTGCGGGGCGCTGCGATAGCGTTCCTCCGGTTTCTTGGCCAACGCCCGGCCCACCACGGCGTCGAAGCGTGTGGAAGCGAGCTCGGGCGCGACTTCGGACGGATTGCGGTGCGCCTCATAGCAGCTCTTGTAGGCGATCGTCTCGGTGGTGCCGGTGAACGGCTTGCTTCCGGTAAGCAGCTGATACAGAACGACCCCGGCCGAGAACAGGTCGGCACGCTGATCCACCGCCGCGCTGCCGTACTGCTCGGGCGCCATGTAACCGGGTGTGCCCATGATGGCGCCGACGTGCGTGAGCTTCGAGGAGTCGAGGTGAGCGATGCCGAAGTCGGCCACCTTGAGCTTGCCGTTGCTCATGATGATGATGTTGGCCGGCTTGATATCGCGGTGGATCACACCCTGCTCGTGCGCGTATTCGAGCGCCTCGAGCAGCTGGGTCATGATGCTGACCACGTCGCCCAGCCCGAAGCGCGTCCCGCGCTGGAAATACTCGCGCAGGCCTTTGCCTTGAACGTATTCCATGGCGATGTATGCGACGGTCTCGTCTTCGCCGTAGTCATAGACCGCGACGATACCTGGGTGGGACAGCCGCCCCGCGGCCTGCGCCTCGTTCTTGAAGCGCGCGATCAGCGTCGCCGACTGGTCGTCGTCGATCAGCTCCTTGCGGATCACCTTGAGGGCAACGGTGCGGCGGATATGCGGGTCGAACGCCTTGTACACGACCCCCATGGCGCCCTTGCCGAGCACCTCGACGATCGAGTACTTGCCTAGACGTTCGGGCAGCGGCATCGGTGCAGTCGGCGGTGTATTCGCGCTTGGAGAGCGTCAGTCTTCCAGCATCTTCATCGCCTTCGCCAGGCTCTTGCGCAAGCGCCCGAAGGACTGGGCCAGCACGCCGATCTCGTCGCGGCCGCGCACACCGAACTCGGGCACATCCAGCTCGCCCAGGCTCACGCGATCGGCGAGCTGGGAGAGACGCGTCACCGGCCTGATGACGATATATTGGAGCATCAGATTGAGGGCGATGAAGATGAACGCGAAGATCGCCGTGAGCGACAGCATGAACACGCGGAAGGCGTCGTTCGCGCGCTGGATCGGCACCGCAGTGGGCACCGACATGATCTGTGCGCCGACCACCTCGTTCAGCTTCCAGCCGAAGCCGTTCGCATTGCCGTAGTGCTCGAGCATGGTCCGGGGCGCGGCATCCACCGTGCTGTGGCAGGACAGGCACGACTCGCTCTTCACCTGAATCGGCCGCGCCAGGTACAGCACGCGCCCGGTGGGCGTCTCGCGTTCGCCCAGCACCTCCTTCTGGCCGACGTCCTGGCGGAACCGTCCGATCAGGTCTGCTTCCCAGTCGCTCGCGCGGTCGCGCGGGTTGGTCGGGTTAAGGGTCGCCTCCTTGTAGCTGTATTCCGGGTACTTCTGGCGCAGGTCGTTGAAGTACTCGGCGGCCGCATAGGCGGGGACCGACTGCGGCAGGAACACGTACTTCATCTGCGTATCGAGCAGTGGTTTGATCTGCGTGCTGGTGTAGCTGCGTGTGGACAGCGCGGCCTCAATCATGATGCGCGCGTTCTGGACGATCTCGTCGCGGGCGTTGTTCTGCAGCAGCGTGAACGACACGAAGCCGGCTACGACCAACCCCACCACGAATACGCCGACGAAGACGAGGTTGAACTTGACGACCAGTTTCATTGCACTGCCCCCCTTGCCGGCCCGGCCGGCATCATCGGCTGCCAGAAAGCTCCGGCTGGCCGCTCTTGTTTCCCGCTGCCGAATCCTGGTGCTTGTCCGGATTGATGAGGCGGTCCCACTCTGGGTGCTCCTTGAGTCCCGCCGCGATCGCGCTGCGAAACGCGGGATCAGCGAGCTTGGATTGCCAATGGCTCACCATCGCTCTGCGCACCGCCGGCACGCTGTTGATCCAGTCCTGCACTTCGGCATAGGTGAAGTCGCCTGAGCGTTTAGGCGCCACGCTGCGCTCCTTGAACTTGGCGGCGCGGGCAGGCAAGCTGTCCATGAAGCTGCGCGGCAGCGTGCCCAGGAATGCCTGCGATGGCCGCGCCGCCAGGCTGCCGCGCTGATCCTGCTTGCAGCTGAAGAACTGCGACGTCTTCAGCCGGACCGGATCCCCCGTCCGGCCCGTACCCGACACCTGCACGAGCCGGCCCTCGCCGCTTTCCATGAACACAGCGGCTTCCGGCGCGAACACCTGCATGACCGCCGTCCCGTCAGGATTCAGCTCGAGCAACGGGCTGCCGTAGCGGTCGATGGCACGTCCCTTCTGCGGCGCGCTGGCGAGCTTCATCCAGCCGCGCAGCAGGAAGAGCTCGCCGCCGGAGGCCTTCGCGCCGGCAGGCGGATACGACAAGGCGAGGAAGCGGCTCTGCGATCCGAGGCCCACGATGGTCCCGTCGGTGAACTCGACCTGGGAAAACGCCTTGTCGGCAAGCTCCAGGATGTCCCCCGGCATCAACCGCACACCCTCGGCCACCACGTAGCGCGAGGCGCCGCGCAGCAACGTGGCGCCACCTTCCTGCATGGTGACGATCCCGATCGTCTCCGCGGCCAGCGCTACGGTCGGGAGCAGCAGACAGGCGAGGAAAAGGTGTTTGACGGCAATCAGTCTCAAATGGGCGGTCCCCAATGCAACTCGGGTGAGGCGACCGCGTCCCCTCAACCAACCAAGTCTAGGCTGTCGCTCGAAGCGCTGTCAAACAAAGGCTTGCGGATTGTTTCAGGCCTGTTGGCGCCAGCCTCATTGTGTATACTCGATGACCCGCCGGCCACACGCAAACACCGATGTCATCGACGTACCAATCCCGCACCGTCCTGTTCGTCGACATCTGCGGCAGCACGCGACTGTACGAGACTTTGGGCGACGAGGCGGCATCAAAGGAGGTGATGCGCTGCCTCGAGCTGCTCCGCTCGCGCGTCGAGGAAGCCTCGGGGCGGGTGATTCAGCGCGTGGGCGACGAGCTGATGTGCCTGTTCGACACAGCGGACTCGGCGCTGGATGCCGCGCGCATCATGCAGGAGTATGTGGCGAGTCAGGCGGAGCTCGACCGGCCTGCGCTTGCAATTCGCATCGGTTGCCACTTCGGCCCCGTGATCGAGCGAGAGGGCGACCTGTTTGGCGGCTGTGTCAATGTCGCTGCCCGCGCTGCCGCGTTTGCCGAAGCCGGCCAGGTGATCACCACCGAGCAGACCGTGACGGAGCTGTCGGCGACGCTGCGGCAGCGCGTTCGCCCCCTCGGCCGCTTTGCGGTGAAAGGCAAGCGCGAGGATCTCACGATGTACGAGCTCGTCTGGCAAGACAATGACGAGCCGACCACGGCCACGGGAACGCGTACCGGCGGCTTGGGGCGTTCCACGCAACTGGTGCTGCGCTACGCCGGCGAGGAGTTGTCTCTGGACAGCGGCGGTCGCCCTGCGCTGATGCTGGGGCGCGACGCGGCGTGCGACGTGGTGGTCGCCAATCCCAAGGCCTCGCGCCGGCACGCCCGGATCGAAACACGGCGCGAGAAGTTCGTGCTGATCGACCAGAGCGTAAACGGCACCTACGTCAGCATCGCCGGAGACGACGAGATCGCCCTGCGCCACGAGGAGCTGATCCTGTACGCCTACGGCCACATCAGTTTCGGGCGCCGCGCCGTTGACGAGGACTCCGAGCTCATGCGGTTCGTCTGCCGCTGAAAGAGTCGCTCTGGAGTGAGAACGTCATACCCCGGTGCTAGAATCCAATGCTTCTTCCGGCTGTCCGAGCGCAGCTCGTATACAGGCCGTCCGCAAAGCAGGAGCGAGCGCATGGCGATGAAGGGTGTGGTTGCAGCGGTGCTGATGGCGAGCTTGGCCGTCGGCTCCACTGCCGTGTGGGGCTTCAACACCGCATTTCTGCGAGATACGCCGGTCATGTACTTCAGCGCCAAGGACTGGACCCTGTTCACGGACACCCTGAATCGCGCCCTCAACGACGGCGCCGATGGCGCCACTAGCAGCTGGGAGAATCCCTCCACCGGCAGCCGCGGTGAGATTACGCCGGTGGACACACGCGAGGTCAACGGAATGAGATGCCGCAATACTCGCGTCGTGACCAGCGCACAAGGTTTCACCGCCAGGAGTGACTACCTGTTGTGCAGAGCCGCCGACGGCGAATGGACGTTCGGCGGACCTCAGAATTGAGCGCTCCCGGCTTTCCGTTTCAGCAGGTCGACGTGTTTTCCGCGGTTCCCTTCCAGGGGAACCCCGTGGCGGTCGTGCTCGGCGCCGACAGCCTTTCGACCGTGCGCATGCAGGCCATCGCGAACTGGACCAACCTCTCGGAAACAACGTTCGTCTGCGCTCCGGCGGATGCGCACGCCGACTACCGGCTGCGCATCTTCACGCCCAGAAGCGAGCTGGCATTTGCCGGTCATCCGACCATCGGATCAGCGCATGCGGTGTTGCGCCATGGACTGAAACCAAAGACGGCAGGCTTGCTCGTGCAGCAGTGCGGCAAGGGACTGGTGACGCTGCGCGTGGACGGCGAGCGCCTATTTCTGGCGCTGCCCGCGCCCGCCTTGCGGGAGGTTTCGCGTTCCATGCTCGACGAATTCGCCGCGGCGCTCGGCGTCACATCGAAAAGCGTGTGTGCGAGCGCTACAATCGACGTCGGGGTAACGTGGATCACGCTTCAACTCGCCGACGCCGCCGCCGTCCGCGGCCTGCGTCCCGACGTGGCTCGAATCCACACATTGACCCCGGCCGGCGTAGCGGGCGTGACCGTCTTCGGATTCGGCGCGGCGAGCGCGGGATCGCAGGTGGAAGTGCGCTCGTTCGCCCCGGCGGAAGGCATTCCCGAAGATCCCGTGTGCGGCAGCGGGAACGGCTGCGTAGCAGCGCTGGTGCGAAGCGAGCGCCTGTTGGCCGGCACCTCTTATGTCGCCAGCCAAGGCTCTTGCGTGGCGCGCGACGGACGTGTCGAAATCCGCTTCGACGATGAAGGGACGATCTGGCTGGGCGGGCACTCGGTGACCTGCATCGAAGGTACGGTGCGCGCCTAGGGGCGTGTACGCCCCATGTCGATCCTCGCCTGGATCCTCGCCGCGACGCTGGCCGGCGGCGTCCTCAGCGTTCTAGCCGCCGCCGCATTTGCGCTGCGTGCGCGGCCGGCGCAAGTCTCCCTGCTGGTGAGCTATGCCATCGGCACGCTGCTCGGGGCGGCTTTCCTCGAGATCCTGCCGCAGGCCTTCGAGCGGTCGGGCAGCCCCGCGCGCGTGAGCGCGACCGTGCTCATCGGCATCCTGCTGTTCTTCCTGCTGGAGAAGCTGATGCTGTGGCGCCACCACCATGACGGTCCGGACGGCGCGCCGCATGCTGACCACGGCCGCATCGCCACGATGGTGATCGTGGGCGACACCTTTCACAACTGCGTCGACGGGGTGATCATCGCCGGCGCTTTCCTGGTGAGCGTCGAGCTCGGGCTGATCACTGCGCTCGCCATCATCACGCACGAGATCCCGCAGGAGGTGGGCGACTTTCTGGTGCTGCTGCATTCCGGCTACAGCAAGTCTCAGGCGTTCGCTTTCAATATCCTGTCCAGCATCGCCATGGTGATCGGCGGAGCGCTCGCCTACTACGCGCTGCAGGCCGTGCAGCAATGGGTGCCGCTGCTGCTCGGCATCGCGGCGGCAAGCATGATCTATGTTTCAGTGGCCGATCTGATACCCGGGCTACACCAGAGGCGGGAATTGCGCGCCACGCTGCAGCAGGTGCTGCTCATCGCGGCCGGGATCGCCACGATCTGGGTCGTGGGCAGCGTCGCGCACGCCATCGCCGTGGGATGAGCGGACGCAACGCGCGTCGTGAGACTTGATCAAAGCTTCCCTGGGGTACAATAGCGCCCGCGATGAAGCGTGTCTCGTTGCAATCGTTCGGCCTCGCCGCACTTCCCGTCGCACGCGAGCGGGGCTGCGCCCGCAGTCCGTTGACAGCCTCCGAACGATGTCCGGGCCGTTAGCCGGGAAGGTCGCGCTCGTGACAGGCGCGAGCCGCGGCATCGGCCGCGCCATTGCGCGCAAGCTCGCCGCCGCCGGCTGCGATATCGTCGTCAACTACTACAACAGCCACGAAGAGGCGGAAGCGCTGTGCACGGAGCTGCGCGCGCTGGGCCGTGGCGCCTTCGCGGTCAAAGCGAGCGTGGGTCTACCGGAGAGCGTGGACGAGCTATTCGAGGAGCTTCGCAGCCACGTCGATCGCCTCGACATCGTGGTCAGCAACGCGGCGAGCGGCGTGCTTAAGCCGGCGCTCGAGATGTCACTCAAGCACTGGCGCTGGTGCCTGGAAACCAACGCGCTGGCGCTCAACCTGCTGGCGCAGCGCGCGGTCCCCATGATGCGACCGGGGGGCAGCATCATCGCGCTGTCCAGCCTGGGCGCCGAGCGTGCCATGCCCGGCTACGCTTTCATCGGCGCCTCCAAGGCAGCCCTCGAAGCGCTCGCGCGGTCGCTGGCGCAGGAGCTCGGGCCGCGCGGCATTCGGGTGAACACGGTGAGCGCGGGGGTGGT
>DASPUW010000137.1:0-10150 GCA_035622675.1 Burkholderiales bacterium
CGCCGGCAAAGCCGGCGCCGTGTGTGTCAGCGTGCCAGGCTCAGGCCCGAGGCCACCGCGCCGGCGCGCAGTGCGGCGATCCGGTCGTCGAGCGGCGGGTGTGACATCATCAGCAGCGCAAGCCCTCCGCCCGGACGGCCCGCTATGCCGAATGCTTTGACCTGCTCCGGCAAGGTCGAAGGCTCGTGCGCGGCCTTCAGCCGCTCCAGCGCTGCGATCATCTTGTCGCGGCCGGCGAGCTGTGCTCCGCCCGCGTCGGCGCGGTACTCGCGCCGCCGGCTGTACCACATGACGATCATCATGGCCAAGAACCCGAGCACGATTTGCGCAACGATCGTGGTCATCCAGTAGCCGATTCCCACCGAGGTACGGTCGTTCTTGAATACCACGCGGTCCACCAGATAACCGATCACGCGTGCCAGGAAGATGACGAAGGTGTTGACCACGCCCTGAATGAGGGCCAGCGTCACCATGTCGCCGTTGGCTACGTGGCTGATCTCGTGCCCTAGAACCGCGTCGGCTTCATCCGGGGTCATCTGCTGCAGCAATCCGCTGCTGACAGCAACCAGCGCCTTGTTCCGGTTCGCGCCGGTGGCAAATGCGTTGATCTCGGGCGCGTCGTAGACCGCGACCTCGGGCATGCCGATGCCGGCCTGCTGCGCGTGCCGATGCACCGTCTCCACCAGCCAGCGCTCGGTGGGATTGCTTGGGCTTTCGATCACCTGTGCGCCCACCATCCTCTTCGCCGACCACTTGGAGATCGCCAAAGAAAACAGCGACCCGCCGAACCCGAATACCGCCGCGAACACCAGTAGGGAGCCGAGGTCGAGCCCGTTCGCGGTCAGGAACCGGTCGACACCCAGGATCGACGCCACCACGCTCAGCAGCAGCAGGATCGCCAGGTTGGTGATCAGGAACAGGCCAATGCGTTTGAACACGTTGTCCTCCTAGGCGCGAAGTGAAGCAAAGGCGACGGTTAGATTATCGCAAGCCGCGGCAGTTCCGCCATTTCAGCGCTCGGCCTCGAGTGCCTCGAGCCGTTCCTGCAGTAGCAGCCACTCTTCCTCGAGCTGCTCCAGGCGGGCGTTGATGCGGGTGCGCTCCAGCAGCGAGCTCTTCAGCTTTTCGCGGTCGCTTTGGGCGTATAGATTAGGGTCGGCCAGCAGGGTTTCAAGCCGGGTTTTGTCGGCGGTAAGCCGCGCCAGCTCCTCCTCCAGCGCCCGCAGGCGCTGCTCGATGGGGCGCCGCTGCGCAGACAGCCGGTTGCGCGCTTCGGCTTCGAGGCGGCGCACCAGCCTGCGCGGGAGCGCCGCGTCGGTCTGCGGCGCTGGCGGCTCTCGGCGCTGCTCCGCCAGCCAGGCGCGGTAGTCCTCCAGGTCTCCGTCGAACGGCGCGATACGGCCGCCCGCCACGATGAGGAAGTCCTCGGCGGTTGCGCGCAGGAGGTGACGGTCGTGCGACACGAGCAGCACCGCTCCTTCGAACTCCTGCAAGGCTATGGTCAGGGCCTCGCGCATGTCGAGATCGAGATGGTTGGTCGGCTCGTCCAGCAGCAGCAGATTGGGGCGCCGCCAGATGATCAGCGCCAGCGCCAGGCGCGCCTTTTCGCCGCCCGAGAAGCGAGCCGCCGGCGCGTCCGCCGCCTCACCGCGGAAGGCGAATCCGCCAAGGTAATCGCGCAGCTCCTGCTCTCGCGCGCGCCTGTCCAGGCGCACGAGGTGCTGCAGCGGAGAATCGTCGGGACGCAGCTGCTCGAGCTGATGCTGCGCGAAGTAGCCGACCTGCAGCCCCTTTCCTTCGCGCCGCTCGCCGGCGAGCGGCGCAAGCTCCCCGGCAAGGGTCTTCAGCAGTGTGGTCTTGCCCGCCCCGTTGGTGCCGAGAAGGCCGATCCGCGCTCCCGCGCGCAGCGTGAGACTCGCCTCGCGCAGCACTGCAGCGCCAGCATAGCCGGCATCCACCGCATCCAGCGTGAGCAGCACCTGTGGCGCATGCAACGGCTCGCGAAAGCGAAAGGCGAAGGGCGAGGCGATCTGCACGCTGGCGATGCGCTCGAGGCGCTCGAGCGCCTTGAGGCGGCTCTGCGCCTGGCGCGCTTTGGTGGCTTTCGCGCGAAAACGGTCGACGAACTGCTGCAGGTGGGCGATTTCGCGCTGCTGCCCGGCATACGCCGCTTCCTGCGCCTGCAGCGCCGCGGCGCGCTGCTGCTCGAACTCGGAGTAGTTGCCCTTGTACGGCTTGAGGGTGTGGTTATCGATGTGGCAGATGTGCTCCACCGTGTTGTCGAGGAACTCGCGATCGTGCGAGATGAGGAGCAGGACACCGTCGTAGCGGCCGAGCCATTCTTCGAGCCACAGCACCGCGTCCAGATCCAGGTGGTTAGTGGGCTCATCGAGCATCAGCAGATCGGAGCGCGACATGAGCGCCTTCGCTAGACTCAGCCGCATGCGCCATCCGCCGGAGAAGTGCGCGACCGACCGGGTGAAATCCGCCGTGGAGAAGCCCAGTCCGTGCATGATTTGTGCGGCGCGCGCCCGAGCGCCGTAACCGCCGATGGCAGCGAGACGCTCGTGCAACTCCCCCAGCAGGCTGCCGGCGGCGTGCAGATCGTCGTGTTCCGCCACTTCGTCGCCTTGCGCAGCGGCGATCGCCGCTTCGATCTCGCGCAGCTCAGGGTCGCCGTCCAGGACATGCTCGAGCGCCGCGCCCGCGTGCGCCGCGTCCTCTTGCGCGACATGTGCGACGGTGATGCCGGGCTGGACTTGCACGTCTCCGGAGTCGCAGTGCAGCTCGCCGCGGATCAGGGCCAGCAGACTGGTTTTGCCGCTGCCGTTGGGGCCGACGATGCCGATCTTCTGACCGGCGAACACGCTCCAGTCGACGCCTTCCAGCAGGCGCTCCCCACCGCGCCCCAACGTCACAGCCCGCAGTGTGATCATTGCGCCCGCTGCTGCGGCCTCATCTCCCGCTCCCGCTTGCTGCGCGCGGGAAGGAAGACCTGGCGCTCGAGCAGCAGCCGCAGCTTGTTGGCCTCAGGGTGCCGGCTCGATGACAGGTAATTGACGACGCCGCGCTCCGATAGGCCCCACAGCGCACTGTCGGGGAGCCGCGCGCAGTTGGCTGGGTCAGCGCGACGCCGCAGAGTGTCCGAGCTGGTCTCACCCAGCGCTGCAAGCAGATCGTCGTCGACCACCCATGGATACCCGGCCACGTAGCGAATGCGCAGCCGATGAATTCCGAACGCGATCGCTTCGGTATCGCGGCCACCCCAGGCCGAGCGCCTGGCCCTGCGCACCAGCGCGGGCGCGAGCTCGAGGATTGGTTTGGCCAGCAGCACGCCCCACAGCGGCGCCGCGAAAACCAGGCCGGTCGCTCCCGACTTGTGATACAGAAACCACGTCACGACCGAGCCGAGTGCGATGCGCGCCGCGAGCTCGATCAGCATCGCATCGCCGTGATCTCGGGGTCGGCCTCACGGTGCGCGCCACACCGTTTTCGGATCGCTTTGCTAGCGCGAAGGAGCGTGATTCTGTTTGACATACGGGAAGGGTACTCTGTCGCCCACGTCATTTTAGCCACAGGAAGCGGCGAAATGTCGAGCTACCGATTAGCGGCGACTGCCTATCCTTGGTATAAGGAGTTCGTCGGTTATTTTGTCGAGAGACGGCCAGCTCCCGGAGCAGCTTCGTCAGCGGCGCTTTCTCACCTGCGGCGAACTCAGAGGAGACCAACATGCGTGAAGCCATTGTTTCGTTCTGCCTGCTCGCCCTTTGCGTCGACGTCTGCGCCGACGGCACCGGCTGGTTCAGCTCCGGGCAGGTCGATCAGGGGCGTTGGGAGTACTCGCAGCGCTGCTCGGTCTGCCACGGCACGCAACTGCAGGGCGGCGGTGCGCCACCATTGACGGGGCGCATCTTCAACGCTCAGTGGAACGGCAAGACGCTGAAGGCGTTCTACAGCTACGTGCACAACAACATGCCGCTGGGTCAGGGTGGGCAGCTCGACAGCCAGGAGTACGCCGACATCGTCGCTTACATCCTGGCCCAGAGCGGCGTGCCCGCGGGCGGTGAAAAGCTCACACCGAATTCACCGATGGACCGCGCGCTCAGCTTGTCCGATGCTGCGGCCGTCACCAGTGCGCCCGCCGCATCGCGCGTCGAGCTGGGCAAGCTGTACGGCACGCTCAAGCAGCCCAGCACGCACAAGCCGACTCAGACCGAGCTGGATCGCGCCGACTCGAGCACGGACAACTGGCTCATGTACAACAAGGGCTATCGCGGCGAGCGCTATTCCCTGCTCGCGCAGATCACCAGCGACAACGCGGGCAAGCTGCATCCGCTGTGCATGTTCCAGCTCGGCGAGCTCGGCACCTTTTCGACCGGACCGGTCGTGTACGACGGTATGCTGTATGCAACCACTCATCTAGGTACTTACGCCATCGACGCGACCACCTGCAGGAAGCTGTGGAGCCATCAGCACGTGGCGCAAGGCCCCGAAATGAACGCGACCAACAAGGGCGTCGCGATCGCCGGCGGGCGTGTCATCCGCGGCACGCAGGACGGATTCCTCTACGCGCTCGACGCCAAGACCGGCGCACCGTTGTGGGTGCGTCAAGTCGCAGACTGGAGCATCGGCGAGGGCGTGGGCGCCGCGCCTGTCGTGTGGAACGACGTCGTGTACATCGGCAAAGCCGGCGGCGACTGGGGTATCCGCGGGCGCATGATGGCGTTCAAGGTCGAGGACGGTTCCCCGCTGTGGACCTTTGATCTGACCCCCGCGGGTGGTGAGACGGGGGCCAACACCTGGGAGAAACCCGGTACGGCCACGCGCGGCGGCGGCGCCGCATGGGTCACATACGCGCTCGATCGCGACACGGGCACCCTGTTCGTGCCGGTGGGCAACCCGGGGCCGGACTACAACAACAAGATGCGCCCGGGCGCCAATCTCTTCACCATCTCGGTGGTCGCGCTCGACGCGCGCAGCGGCAAGCTGAAATGGTGGTATCAGCTCCGCCCCAATGACGATCACGACTGGGACGCTACCGTGGTCTCCCTGTTCGACGCCGGCGGCAGAAAGCTCGTAGCAGCAGCTGGGAAGGAAGGCATCCTGCATGTGGTCGGACGCGAAGACGGCAAGCTCGTGTTCAAGCTGCCGGTCACCACACTGCTCAACCACGACGTGCCGATCACGCCTGAGGGCGTGCGCGTGTGCCCGGTTGCCGGAGTGCAGTGGAACGGACCCGCCTACAGCCCGGCGACCGGCCTGCTGTACGTGAACGCGATCGACTGGTGTACGTTCTTCAAGCTAGGCCCCGATCCGAGGTGGGAGGCGACCGTGCCGTACACCGGTCTCGCCAACGGCTGGGGCACCAACGACCCGATCAGCAAGTGGCACGGCTGGATCAACGCCGTAGACCCGAAAACGGGAAAGATGGCCTGGCGCATGAAGTGGGCGACGCCCATGTACGCCGCACTCACGCCCACCGCCGGCAACGTTCTCTTCACAGGCGACCTGAACGGCAATTTCCTCGCGCTCGACGCCCGCAACGGCAAGACTCTCTACAGCTTCGACACGGGAGGGCCTATTGCCGGAGGCATCGTCACCTACGAACAGGATGGTCAGCAATACGTTGCGGTAGCCTCGGGTCACAGCGGCGGGTCGATTCCGTTGTCAGGCGCGTGCACGATCGTGATCTTCGGACTGTAGAGCAGCGGACGTCGGAACGGAACGACCGCTAACCGCGCTCCAGGCCGTCCGAGGCGAGATAGCCGCCGTCCACCGGGATACAAACGCCGCTGACGTGATCGGAGGCGGCCGATGCGAGATAGATGCAGGTTCCGATGAGCTCCGAAGTCTCGCCCAGCGTTCCTGACGGCGTCCGGCGCTTGATCGCCTGTTCGAGGGATGTCCCGCGCAACTCGCCCGTCATCTCGGTGAAGAAATAGCCCGGGGCAATGGCGTTGACCTGAATGCCGAAGGGCATCAGCTCGACGGCGTTGACGCGCGTCAATCCAATCACGCCGTGCTTCGAGGCGGTGTAGGCGACCTGCAGTCCCTTGCTCGGCGCGATCAGGCCGTAGACCGACGCAATGTTGATGATCTTGCCGCCACCCTGCGCCTTCATGTGCCGCGCCGCATGCTTGGTGCACAGAAAGGGGCCCGTCAGGTTCACCGCCAGCACACGGTCCCAGTCGCCGCGGTCGAGTTCCAGCACCGACTTGCGGTTCACACCGCCGGCATTGTTGACGAGGATGTCGATGCGGCCAAAGCGCTCCATCACTTCGCCGACGGTGCGCTCGACGGAAACTTCGTCGCAAACGTCCAGCTCGAACGCGGCCGCATTGTCGCGATTCCCGATCTCGGCCAGCACCGCTGCGTTGCGATCGGCGCGGCGGCCCCCGATCGCAACCTTGGCGCCCGCCTCGTGCATCGCCAGCGCGAGCGCACGGCCGATGCCACTGTTGCCGCCAGTGACGAAGGCAACGCGGCCGACCAGCGAGAATGGATTGGATGGAACCGGCACCGGCCTCCCGCTGTCGCCTAAAAGAAAGCCATCGTGCGAATTTCGATGCTCTCGCGCACCGCCGCGTCGGGCGGGGTGTTCGGATCCTCGAATGCGCTGTGGCCGATGAAGCGCGCACGCCCGTCTGTCTCCGACTCGTAGGTCTTGAGGAGAATGACGTTGTCGGGCGTCATCTTCGGAAAGTACCACCAGCGATGCGCGCTCGAATGGCGCATCACGAAGATCTCGCCGGTGCGGTCGCGGTAGCGCAGCAACATCTTGATCATGTCGTCCGGTGCGGCCGAGGTCACGTCGCACATCGCCAGGGGTTTTTCTTCCACACGGCGCTTGAGCGGCTTCCAGAAGTTGTAGAACGCAACACGACGCTTGAGCAGATCCTCGGCTTCGTCTGGCAGCAGCTGGCGAACGCGCAGCGGACCGGATACTGGCGTGTAGTCGCAATGCACGATCATCACCGGCGCACGCTGCGTGGTCGTGTGCTCCGCGGTCTGTTGCTGCTCGTTGACCTTGGAGCGGATGGTGTGATCGAACACGATCACGCGGCGCGCGCCAACTGCCCGGCGCACGCACTCCGACACCGGGCCGTAGAAGTCGCGCCGCACCGCCTCGTCGTCGTCGAAACGCTCGAACGCGTCGTGAAACTCCTTAAGCTCGAAGCCTTCGCGGTCGAGGGAGAAACGGCTGGCGCCCGACCAACCGTCTCTGATCTCCATTTCGTGCGGATCGTTGCCTGGGGGATGCGGTGTCGTGCCGGGCGGCGGCTCGTAGAAATACACGTCCGGAACCGAGCCGTCGTCCAGCGTGTAGTTGAACGTCGAGCGCACCGATTTATCGGATTGCATGATCCAATCGTCTCCAGTTACGTCGACGACGCAGGCTCGAGGCGCTATGCCCAGCCCAGCATCTTCGCGACATCCGTCGCCTTCCAGGATGGAAGCTGCTCGACATCCTCGATCATCCAGCGGCGCAGATTGGGATGTGCGGCGAGAGGAAGCTTCTGGTAGGGGTGCAGGTGCATCGGAGCGCCGACCGAAATATCGGCGATCGTCACCTTGTCCCCACACAACCAGCGCTGATCGGCGAGACGCGCATCCAGAATATTCGCGAGCCGGTGCCAGTTCGGCGTTTCCTTCTCGATCGTCGCCTTGTCGGGCTCGGCTTTCAGCAGCGGTTTGACGACGTTCTCGACCAGGAAAACATAGCAGCTCGGGAACCAGTGCGCCGCTTCCCACAGCTGCCAGCGGTGGATGTCGGCGCGCACTTTGGGATCACGCGGATAGTAGTCGAAGGCTTCTTTCTTGTCGGCCACGTATTGAAGGATGGCGTTGGATTCCCACAGAGTGAAGTCGCCGTCGACCAGCGCAGGAAGGGCGGCGTTCGGGTTGATCTTGACGTACTCCGGTGCCTTGTGACCGCCCGCGAAGTAGTCCACGTGCGACTTCTCGAATTCGGCGCCCAGCAAGCCAAAGCCTGCGACGACCTTCTTACAGTTCACAGTGACGGGATCGTAGTAGAGCTTCATGGTGGTCTCCCCCGGTATGTATCGTTTGTAACTGCGATGAGCACAATATCACAGCGGGTCCGCACCCGAGCGGCACCCCGTAAGGGTGCCGAAAGAACGCCCGCAGAGGATATGATGACGTCACCACCAGCATTTGGTGCGCGAGCAATAAGCCAGTGGTAGTCATGACGATTTTGCTGAGCCCGGATTCCACATGGAAAGCCTGACCGTCAGGGAATGGCTTGCTGGCGAAGGCCTGCAGCAATACGCGGAGATATTCGAACAGAATCGCATCGGGCTGGACGTTCTGCCTGACCTGTCCGAGTCTGACTTGCAGGGGCTTGGCATTCCGTTAGGGGACCGCAAGCGGCTGCTCAAAGCGATTCGGGCCTTTGCCCAAGCTAGAGCGAACACAGACGAGTCAGCTAGTGCGCCTCCGAAGCAAATAGCGCGAGCAGAGCGTCGCCAACTCACTGTTTTGTTCTGCGACTTGGTAGGGTCCACCGAACTAGCCACTCAGCTCGATCCAGAGCAGCTGCGTGATCTCATGCACACCTACCAGCGAGCATGCAGCGAGGTGGTCGAGCGCTATGAGGGGCACATCGCTCAGTATTTAGGCGATGGGCTCATGGTCTACTTCGGCTGGCCGCGGGCGCACGAGGACGACGCCGTGCGCGCGATCCGCGCAGGGCTGGAAATGATCGCTGCCCTTTCCGGCTTGCCGGCTACCATGCCCATCCGAGCACGCGTAGGGATTCATACGGGCTTGGTGGTAGTGGGTGAAACCGGGGACGGAGACGCCTCCATACCGAAAGCTGCGGTGGGGGAGACGCCTAACATTGCGGCACGGCTTCAAGCGCTCGCAGAGCCAAGCAGCGTGGTCGTCAGTGGGAGAACCCATTCCCTCGCCGGTGGGCTCTTCGACTTCATCGACTTGGGGGCCAAAACGCTCAAAGGTGTCGCCGAGCCGGTTCGCCTGTTGCACGTCAGTGGCCCGCGCAAGGTCGAAAGCCGGTTCGATGCGGGTCGCACCGACTCTGGGTTGACTCCTCTGATCGGTCGTGAGGAGGAAATCGCGCTGCTGCTGCGTCGGTGGCGGGAAGCGAAGGAAGGCGAAGGGCAGGTGGTGCTTATCGGAGGCGAACCCGGAATCGGCAAGTCCAGGCTGACGCGCACGCTGAGGGAACAGCTCGGTAACGAACCGTACATTGCCTTGCGCTATCAGTGCTCGCCGTACCACGCGAATTCTGCCCTGTACCCAGTCATTGAGCAGTTCGAGCGCGCAGCAGGCTTTGTGCGCGACGACACAGCCGACCAAAAGCTGGACAAAATGCAGGCGGTGCTCGCAGGAAGCGACGTTCAAATCGCAGAAGCAGCTCCGCTGCTAGCATCAATGCTCTCGCTTCCCACCGACCGCTACCCATCACTCAGCCTCTCGCCGCAAAAACAAAAAGACAAAACCTTGGAAGCGCTTGCGATGCAAGTCGAAACGCTCGCCCTGGACCAAACAGTGCTGATGATCTACGAAGACGTTCACTGGATCGATGCCACAAGCCAGGAGGCCCTGGACCTGCTCGTGCCACGCCTGCAACGGCTGCCCGTAATGCTGGTCGTCACGTACCGGCCGGAGTACAGCCCGCGTTGGAGTGAGCAGGCGCATGTCACGGTCCTCGGCTTGTCCCGTCTGGGACGGCGCCAAGGCGCTGCGCTTGTAGAGCGGCTGACTGGCGGCAAATCACTGCCCTCCGACGTGCTGGAGCAGATCGTCACCCGTACCGACGGGGTACCGCTATTCGTCGAAGAGCTCACGAAGTCGGTGCTCGAATCGAAAGTTCTGCGCGACATCGGCGATCGGTATGCTCTCGAAGGCCCTCTACCCGCCGTGGCTATCCCAGCCACGCTGCGCGATTCGCTCATTGCTCGCCTGGACAGACTTGCACCGGTGCGGGAGGTGGCCCAGACCGGGGCCTGCATCGGACGCGAATTCTCCTACGAACTCCTTGCGAGCGTGTCTCCCCTCAAGGGCCCAAAGCTCGACGAGGCTCTAGAGCAGCTGACCACGAGCGGCCTTATGTTCAGACGCGGCACACCGCCAGACGCGACCTACACTTTCAAGCACGCGCTCGTAC
>DASPUW010000138.1:0-13396 GCA_035622675.1 Burkholderiales bacterium
CGTTCATCCCCGCACAGGCGTGATCGGCCTGACCGAACGCGACATGACGGTTGGGCCTGCGGCCGACATCGAGCTGCCCCGGATTTGGAAACTGTGCCGGATCGCGATTGGCGGCGCCCACGCCTAGCGTGAGGAAGGTGCCGGCCGGCACCGGTCTCCCGCCGATCTCGGTCTCGTCTGTGGTCACGCGATTGTTGAGCTGCACTGGGCTTTCGAAGCGCAGCAGCTCTTCCACTGCGCTTGGCAGCAAACTGGGCTCGCGGCATAAGCGCTCGAACTGACCGCGATGCACGAGCAGGGCGTGCGTCCCGTTCCCGATCAGGTTCGCTGTCGTCTCGTGCCCGGCGTTGAGCAGAAAGATGGAGTTGTGCAGCAATTCGGTCTGCGTCAGCCGCTCGCCGCCGCTCTCGCCCTGGATCAAGCGCGTCAGCACATCGCGGTCCGGGTCCTGCGGTCGTCTGCGCCGCTCCTCGACGAGGTCCTTCAAGTATTCGAGGAAGTCGCTGACCGCCCGATTGCCGCGCTCGAGGGTCTCGCGGCTCGCTACGGGCTCGAGGGCCGACAGGATCGCGAGCGACCAGCCGCGCAGCGGGCCCCGCTCGGCGCGCGGCACCTGCAATAGATTGCCGATCACTTCCACCGGGATCTGCGCGGCGAAATCGTCGATCAAGTCCGGCGCTGCCCGTGCTGCCATCTGCTCGAGCAACTGATCGACCAGCGCTTCCACGTCCGCCTCCATACGCGCGATCGCCCGCTGATTGAGCGCGCCCATCAGCAGCCGGCGTACGCGCGTGTGCAGCGGCGGGTCGTTGAACACCAGGCTGGTGGTGTGGTGCTCGTAGAGCGGCGTGTCGCCGAACTTGGGCGCGAACTCTGCCTTCTTGTCTGAGCTCGCGCGCGGATCGCGGTATACGCGGACCACATCCTCGTAGCGCGTCAACAGCAGAGCGCCGCCTTCGAGCTCGTGCACGGGGTCGTAGCGGCGCAGCAGATCGTAGTAGGGATAAGGATCCTCGACGAAACCGGCCGGCACGCGTGTCAACTGAAAATCGCGCGCAGCCTGCCGCGCTTCACTCAAGCGCGTCTCGACAGCATCCGCCATCCTCAGGGCTCCTAACGCGCACGAAGTAGGCGCTCCCTTCTCCGCCTGGGAGAAGGGCTGGGGATGAGGGCCAGTGGATCAGCGCGCACGATCGAAATGACGGCTGCGCTCACGGGTAGCCAAAGGGCTGCGGATACGGCCGCCCGAAAGGCCGGCCGGCGCGCACCGTCTGGACCGGTTTGAGCCAACGGCTGCCCTGGCGCGTGTTCTTCCGCGTATCCACGAAACTGACCGGGGCTTCGACCAGCTCCACGATCGACACGTCCGCCGGCGCGCCGACCTGCAGAGTACCGAGCTTGTCGACGCGGCCGATGACGCGCGCTGGGTTGACTGTCGCCATCGCCACCACTTCTTCCAGGCTGAATCCCAGATTCAGGAACTTGCTCATCACCCAGGGCAGATAAGGCATGCCTGGCGTATTGCCGCTCACCGCGTGAATGTCGCTGCTGATGGTGTCCGGGGTCAGGCCTTGCGCGATAGCGGGCTCGGCCACGGTGTAGTCGAAGCTGCCTCCGCCGTGACCCACATCGATGACGACGCCGCGCTTTTTGGCGGCAAGCGCCGCGGGTAGCAGCCTGCCTTCTTGCACCGTGTTGTTGCCGACCCCGCTGTATGTGTGGGTGAGGATATCGCCTGGACGCAGCAGCTCGAGCAGCTGGCTGAGATCTCCGGGCGCATCTCCGATGTGGCACATCACCCGGGCGCCCCCGCCCGCCCGCTCGGCCGCGGCGAGCGCACGTTTCAAAGGCTCCAACCCGTTGGTGCCGACAATGCTCTTGGTGATGCGTACCTTGACGCCGATCGCCGTATCGGCGTTCTCGGCCACGGTCCGCGCCGCTGCCTCGACGTCGAGGTAGTCGAGGTTGAGCTCCTCGCCGACCGGGAAGCCGGCCAGCCCGATGCTGGAGATGTGCACGAACGCGAAAATGCGCGAGCGCGACTGGGCAACGATGTAGTGCTTGAAGGCGGAAAAGTTGTTGGCGCCTGCGTCGCCTGCCGAAACGTAGGTGGTGGTTGCCGTGAACGGCACCAGTTCATCGGCGGGAAGCCCCAGAGCGGAGGCCTGCGGGTAGACGTGCGTATGCAGATCCACGAGACCAGGCAGCACCAGCTTGCCGGTGGCGTCGATCGATTGCGCTGAGCGGTCGGCGGGGATGCCTGGTTCAACCGCTGCCACGGCCCCCCACCGAATGCCGACGTCTCGCTTCGCCCGCAGTCCTACACTCGGGTCTACCACCTCACCGCCGCGGATGACGAGGTCGAAGGGGAGGTCTGCGCGCGCAGCTCGGGTCAGCAGCGCAGAGGGGCAGAGGGCCCCGACCGCAGCAGCGCTCGAACCACGCAGGAATGCTCGGCGCGTGACACTCGTCACGGCCAACTCGCGAACTGCAGGAGCGTTCTCCCTTCTCCCCGGGCCAGGAGAGTCGAAGTCTCAGCGCGCAGCGCCACGCGCCCCTATGCTTCGTACTTGAACGAGAGGAGCACGCGTGTGCGGAATGCGACCACCTTTCCGTCGTCAACTTTCATGTCCATCTTCACCACTTCCGCGATGCGCAGATCGCGCAGCGAACTAGCGGCGGTCTCGACCGCATGCACGGCTGCATCCTCCCAGGACTTGTTGCTTGTCCCGATGACTTCGATCACTCGATAGACGGGGTCCTTCGCGCTCTTCTTGGCCATGAGTTGCCTCCTCCGGTGTTGTTTGTTTGGAATCGCGCTTTCAGCGTACGCCACGCCCATCCTACCCCGGCGGGCGTCCCGAATCCACCGCGCCCGTGGCGGACACCCTGCAGGTCCGGGATTTATATTTGTCCGATATAATCCGTGCTCGCGGTTTATTTGGCCGGCTCTTCTGGAGGAGATCATGAATACGAAAATCCCCTATCTCTTGGCGCTGCTGGCTCTCTGCCTCACCGTCGACGGCTGCAAGCTGCACTCCGAGTCCGTCCGCTTCTCGCCGGAGCTCAAGCCGAAGCAAGGCGACATCGGCCAAGGCAAGACCCTCGGGCTGACTGTTGCAGACACTCGCCCCGAGAAGCAGGTCGGCATCGTCGGCGACCCCAAGATCGAAGCCATCACGGTGACGGCCGAAGAGGGCTCACCGTCGCTGGTGTATCAGCAAACGGCCGACGCGCTCGCAAAGATGGGTTTCAAAGTCGAGCCCGGGTCCGATGCTAGCGAGAGATCGCTACGCATCGAGATCCGCGAGCTGCAATACGAGTCGCTCAAACGGCCTTTCAAATACGATGCAAAGGCCAAGGTGCTGGTGGGCGGAATCGCTCGCAGCAGCAGCGGCCGTTATGAAAGAACCTATGAGACGGAGGAGACCGGGGAGTACGGAACGCCTCCGAACCAGAGCACGATCTCCAAGAGCATCAACGGCCTGCTGTCCGCGGCCATCGATGACGTGCTCGCGGACAAGCAGCTCCTCGACGTGCTGACGAAATAGTCCCCCAACGGGCTACGCCATCAGATCGAAGTCTCCGCCGAGCACCTGGTCGACCCGGCCAGTGCGCCAGCCCGCTGCGCTGTCACGCACCAGGGGAGAAGGCTGCTCGCGATAGCGGCGGACAATGTTGTTCCCGCTTGATGCACCCGCGATGCATGTGCGCGCGTAGTCGGTTTCGTTCTGTGTGGCCGCGCGCGGCTTGAACGGTTGCGGGACGACGCGCACCCGAGCTGACTGCCGCAGAAAGGAGCCGTCGGTGTCGGGCGTCTCAAATAGGTGCAACCCAGATTCGCGCTTCAGGATCGCGTGGGCGCCAAGTCCGCTGAAGGCCATCAACGCCGGGTACGATCCACTCTTGTGGGGGCTTTCGGCGAGCACCTGAGTGCGCATCTGCCTCTTGTTTCCCCACTTCTCGTACATCTGCGCCAGGCGAGCCGGCCATGTTTCCGCGTCCGCCGGTGAGCCGTCTCCGGCCGCCGCCTCGACCGCGACAAACACGTCCGACGCAGCGCCGTCGTCCAGATCGTCCAGCGCCGCGTTGAGCAGATAGAGCTGCTGCGCCAGTGCGCAAAGGAGGGTGCGCGGCGCCGCCCCCTTCGGCGCACGCGAGGACATCCGGCCGGACAAAGAGCGGGCCCCGCGTGCGCCGCCTTCGATGCGGTCCGCCAGCTCGATGCGCGCCAGCACTTCGAACCGCTCTTCGCTGCTCCAGAATCCCGCGCTCCCCATCTGCTTCAACCAGCCGCGCTTGCGCTCGATCCATGCTTCGCCTTCGAGTCGCGCAGTGAGATCGGCCAGACGCTGCTGAAGGAACTGACGCTCGTCGGTCCGGCCATATGCATTGAGCACGAGCGGTGGCAGAGCCAGCTCCGCTGCGAGCACTGGCGTCTCGTGTATCGCGGCGGTCTCTGCGTCGGGATCGACGAACTGCACCTGAATGCCGGCGCCGTCGCTGCGCACGAACAGGAATTGGTCGCCTTGCGGAAAGCGATGCTCCACGATCGTCATCGCTACGGGCGCCAGCAGATGCTGCTCGATAGCGCGCCGCAACGGCCGAGCGCCCATGTCCGGAGTGAAGCCCTTGTCGAGCAGGAACTCGAGTGCCGACTCCTCCCATTCCACCGCCCACTCGCGGTTGCGGAAGCCGCGCCGCTGCAGCACGTTGCGCAGCTCCTTCTTGAGGATCTCGCGCATCACGGTGCGGCTCAGCGGCCGGAATACGACCACGCGGTCGAGGCGGTTCACGAACTCGGGACGGAATGTTTCCCCGATAGCGCGCTGAATCTGCTGCTCCGAGAACGCGCCGCCCGCCATGGTGAAGCCGAGGCTGCCGGCGCGGTGTTGCGTCGCGCCCAGATTGGAAGTGAGGACGATGATGCTGTAGCGGAAGTCGGCGAGGTTGCCCTGCGCGTCCGTGAGCCGCCCATCGTCGAACACCTGCAGGAACAGATCCCAGACGCGCGAGTTCGCCTTCTCGAACTCGTCCAGCAGCACCACCGAGAAAGGCTCCTGGCGGATGCGGCTGATGAGCGAATCGACGTCCCTGCCTTCCGCGCTCTCTCCAAGAATGCGAGCGAGCGACGAGGGTTCCTGAAACTCGCTCATGTCGAGGCGGATCATGCGCTCCTGCGAGCCGAACAGGAACTCGGCCAGCGTCTTCGCGACTTCGGTCTTGCCGGTGCCGGTGGGCCCGGCGAACAAAAACACGCCGATGGGGCGATGCGGATCGGTGAGGCCCGCCTTGAGCATCGCGACCCGGTCGACCAGGCAGTCGACCGCTTCCGGCTGTCCCATCACGCGCTGCTCGAAATAGGCGCGCAAGCCCGCGGCATCCAGACCCTGGTGCTCGTCGAGCACGCTGCCCGGCAGCCCGGTCAGCTGTGAGAGCGTCACCAACAGGTCCTCGCGGTCGAGCGTAATGCTCTTGCCCTCAGCGGAGGCTAGGCGAGCCTGGGTCGCGCGCAGCAGCTGGATGACGTTACCGGGCTGCGCCTGGCTGCCCAGATAGTGGCGCGCCAGCTCGAGCGCTTCGCGCAGAACGTCCGGGCCGACCGACACGCGTGCTGGAGCGAAATCGTGTTCGGCGATCTGTTGCGTCAAGGTCAATGTCTCGGCGGGAGGAAGCGGCTCGAGCGTCAGCTGTTTGACGGCGAGCCGCACGCGCGGCCGCTCCTGCAGCAGCTTCTGCAGGGCGGCGGGCTGCACTTCGCCTACGACGCACATGCGGCCCGCCTCGATTGCCGGCAGGAACAAGTCCAGTACGCCATGAGGACTGAAGCGGTGGCGGCCAGCGTGGTACAGCTCGTGGAAATTCGGCACATACCAGAGCACGCGGCGGTCCGCGGCCAGATTCTGTTGCAGTTCTTTCGCGCGCTTTTCGAGCTCTCCTATGTACACCTGCCCCGCCACCACATCGGCTGCCGACGCCTCGAAGATAGTCCAACCGCGATCCATGAGGTCGGACGCGAGCAGGCGGAACAGGGTAGTCTTCCCTGTACCCGGTTCGCCCACGATAAGGAACGACAGCGGCGGGTGACGCTCGAGCGCCTGGAGCCCGAGCTTGAGCGCGGCGGTCAGGACTTCGTGCTCGATGACTACGGGACCGAGCCGGCTCTCGTCCCAGATCCTCCCCACCGACTCGAGATATCCGGTGTCTACGCGCGTGCGGCGCCACTCCGCGAAGGTCGCGCGCAGTGCCGGCGCCTGCTCGCTGGTCAGCGCACCGAGCAAGGCTTCGACGCTCTCTGATTCCAATTGTCCGGCGGCGCTCAGGGCCTCAGCCAGATCCGGCTGCTCCCCTTTCGCCACCCGGGTGTCGATGAAATCGCTCAGCATCTTGGGGAAAAGGGGGTTGCGCGCCCACCACGGTCGGGCTTCCGTCAGCACCGTCCCGATGACTGGCCGATCCGCATGCGCTTCAAGAAAGCGCAGCATGAAGAATCCCGTCCACACATTCGCAAAGTGGAAGTGCGTCGCGACGCGCGGGGTCGCAGATGCGCTGTCCCCGCGGCGGGCCAGCGCTTCGGCTCCGAGCGCAGCGAGCTGCTCGTTCGCCCCGATGCAATACGTTACGACCTGCTCGAGCGGCACGGCACGATCTGCGAGGTGTGTGACACCGGCTTGGAAGATGGGGTTTCCCAGCAAATCCGCGGGATGGGAAGCCGAGCCATACGGTTCTTCCAGCTGTTTGGCGACCGCCAAGGCGTTGAACGGTTCGGGCTGATCGCCACGCCCCTGCGGTGGGTGCGTGCTGGGAGGCGCCGGAGGTTCTGGCTTCGACCGCCGCGGAGCCCGCCGAAAGCCACGCAGGCCGCCCGCCGCCACGAAGGCGATCACCAACACCCAGATCAGGGCGATCAGCCAGTTCTCCATGCTTCGAGCCGTCGGAAAATATGCACTTGGAAAGCGGGAGCCGCGCACAAGGGTACGCCTACTACGGCGGGAGGAAAACAGGTGCGCGCACCGCACGCGGGCTGCAGCGCGGGGATTCCGTACATGCGTTCGGACCTGCGCGAGACCGTTTTGCGCTGCGCGCGTGGGTTTCGTTGTAGAGTTGCAAGAAACTCCGACCAGGACATCTATGGCAACCGTCGACGTCTATCGCATCACCAACGAGCTGGACGATCCCACTCTCGACGCGGTCGCCTTGCGGCTGGAGTCGCGCGGCAAGCACCCTCGCTTCATCGCGATGATGGACGAATACCTCGCGGCGATGCGCATCGATTCCGCCGCAAGTGTGCTCGATCTGGGCTGCGGCACTGGGGTTGTGTCGCGCGCCATCGCGAAGAAAAAAGGCTTTGCCGGTCGAGTGATCGGGATCGATCGCAGCCCGTATCTCATCGCTGCCGCTGCGCGGTTCGCCGCGAGCGAGGGCGTCTCAGGTGACGTCGAGTTCCGCTCGGGCGATTCGCAAAGCCTCGAACTCCGGCCAGCGTCGTTCGACGCTGTCGTGGCGCACACGCTCATCAGCCATGTCGAGGATCAGCGGTCCGTGATGAAGGAGATCGCGCGCGTCGTGAAGCCGGGAGGGCGGGTCGGCATCTTCGACGGTGACTACGCTTCGATGACGTACGGCGGCAGCGACGATCCGGCGAAGGCGAAGGCAGTAGACGAGGCCATCATCAACGCGCTCGTCACCAACCCGCGGGTGATGCGGGAAATGCCACAGTTGCTGAAGGAGGTCGGGCTGGGCTTCGATGCCGCATTTGGCTACGTCGTCGCCGACATCGGCAAGGCGGATTTCATGGGGCCGGGCCTGCAGTCCATGCTCAGAGTGCTGCCGAGGTCGGGTGCGATGACCGAATCCGAAGCACGCACCTGGGTGGAGTCGATGATGAAGCGCTCCGACCAGGGTATTTATTTCGGCGCCATCAACTTCTACAGCTACGTCGCGACGCGACGCTGAGCCCATGCCGTGGTGCTGTGGCGAAGAACGAGAGGCGAAGCGACCTACTTCGCTACCCCGAGCTGCTTGAGCAGCTCCATCTGGTCGATGCTCAGCCAGTGTTCGGCGATCCTTCCACCGGCGATGCGATAAATGATGATGAACGGCACATCGACCGATTTTCCCGTTGGTCCAATACCCATCAGATCTCCCGTGTGCGTGCCCTGAAAGCGTGCGCGGACGGCAACCTTGTCGTCTTGCGCGACGACGTCCTCCGAAACCAGAACGTAGTGCGGAAAGGCGGATTCCAAGAAGACGACGTGCTTCTTCAGCTCCTCATCTGACACATATACGTTCAGCGTGGCGGCGGGCTTGTCCTTTCCGGATATCGCCGCGAAGTAGTCTCGGACGGTCGCCACGTTCTCTTGATTGCCGGCCCAACCGGCCTGAATTGCCCCAAGTACGAGAGCGGCGGTGGCGGCACTACGACGCAGTACTGATCGAATCGTCTGGAGCATGACCGTTTCTCCTGAGTAGTGACCAATAGCAGGCTAACGACCACGCGGGGCTGGCGGAAGGCCGGCAAAAGGCATATCGTCCATACGCGCAGCGTATGAATAAGGAGTGAACGCTATGGACCGCCTCTCCGCGATGGAAGTGTTCGTGCGGATCGTGGAGAAGGGGAGTCTTTCAGCGGTTGCACGCGAGCTCGGCACAACTCAGCCGTCGGTCAGCCGTCAGTTGCGCGCGCTGGAACGCCAGCTCAAGACCCAACTTCTCCACCGCACCACACGCCACGTTGCGGT
The DNA here is from genome assembly GCA_035622675.1 of Burkholderiales bacterium. Classification (GTDB taxonomy): domain Bacteria; phylum Pseudomonadota; class Gammaproteobacteria; order Burkholderiales; family SHXO01; genus SHXO01. The sequence goes on from DASPUW010000138.1 coordinate 8,742, forward strand.
GACGGAAGCAGGACGTGTCTACTATGAGGACTGCAAACGCGTTCTGGCCGACGTCGATGCAATCGAAGGTAATCTCGCTGCGCTACGCACGAGCCTCCGGGGAACGCTAAAGGTCAACACCTCGGTCGCGTTGGGAGTGGACTACGTCGCGCCGCTGGCTTGCGGGTTCCAGCGCCATCATCCGGAATTGACCGTAGACTTGACCCTGAACGAGCGGTTCGTGGATCTGGTCGAGGAAGGCTTGGATGTCGCGATTCGCTTTGGACCGATCCACGACGAGAACCTGATCGCCCGCGAGCTGGGCAGCACACGGCGCTTGACCGTGGCTGCGCCGAGCTATCTGCGCCGGCACGGCACTCCTCGTCATCCGCTTGATCTCACGTCTCATGTCTGCGTGTCGTTCAACTACGCGCCAGCGACCGAATGGAGCTATGACGGGCTGCAGGGCGAAGTGCGGGTGAACGTGACTAGCGCCTTCCGCTCGAACAATGGGCACGCCATTCGCGGCGCCATCGTGGCCGGAGTCGGGATTGGCTGGCTCCCCGAGGCGTTGATATATGAGCAGCTGGAAAGCGGCGAGCTGAAAGCCTTGTTCCCTGGGCAGAGCATGTCTTCCATTGCCGTGCATGCCGTTTACCCGTCAGCGAGACATGTGCCGGCAAAAGTCCGTGCCTTCGTTGAATATCTCGAGGAGCAGTTCAAGAAATTGCCTGGCTTTGCCGTTCGAGCGAGCGGTGAAGCGCCTCCTCGCCAGCGGCGTTTGCCTGACAAGCAGCTTCTCAGCTGATGCGGTACACGCACCGCCTCGCCACTCGCGAAGATCTCGAGCGCATCGTCGAGATCTACAACTCGACGATCCCGTCCCGGATGGTCACTGGCGACACGGAACCAGTGCCGGTTGCAGCTCGCGAGGCCTGGTTCGCCGAGCACGATCCCGTGACACGACCGCTTTGGGTTGCCGAAGAAGGGTGCCTTTGCATCGGTTGGCTGAGCCTCTCGTCGTTCTATGGGCGTCCAGCGTACAGCGCAACGGTCGAGGTGAGTCTGTATGTGGACCAGAATCACCGCGGACGCGGGGTGGGATCATATCTATTGAGCGAGGCCCTCGCAGTTGCGCCCCGCATCGGAATCGAGACGCTGCTTGGCTTCATCTTCGGTCACAATGAGCCCAGCCTGTCTCTGTTCCACAGGCTCGGCTTCGCGCAGTGGGGTTGCTTGCCGCGCGTCGCGCGGATGGACGGGATCGAGCGCGATGTGGTGATCTTGGGCCGTCGCGTTTAGAATTTTGCCTCGCCCTAACCAGGAGACTCAAACATGTTCGATTTGAACGGCAAGGTCGCGATCGTTACGGGCGGCAATGGCGGGATCGGGCTCGGCATGGCGCGCGGGCTGGCGAAGGCCGGCGCGCGCGTGGTCGTGGCCGCGCGAAACAAGGAGAAGTCCAGCGCGGCGGCGACCGAGCTGAAAGCGCTGTGCGCCGGCGCGATCGCGATCAGCGTCGACGTCGCGGACGAGAAATCGGTCAACGCTCTGGTGAGCGAGACGGCCGAGAAGTGCGGCCGCATCGACATCCTTGTCAACAACGCTGGGATCAACATCCGCAAGCCGGTGCACGATCTGAGCCTCGACGATTGGCGCAAGGTGCTCGACACGAACCTCACGAGCGCTTTCCTGTGCTCGCGCGGCGTCTATCCGCATCTCAAACGCGCTGGGGGTGGCAAGATCATCAACATCGGGTCGATGCTCTCTATCTTCGGCGCGACGTTCGCGCCGGCCTATGGTGCGAGCAAGGGCGGCATCGTCCAGCTCACCAAGTCGATGGCCACCGCATGGGCGCACGACAACATCCAGGTCAACGCTGTGCTGCCAGGCTGGGTGGACACCGATCTCACGCGGGCAGCGCGGCAGCAGCTCCAAGGCCTCAACGACCGCGTTCTCGCGGGCACACCCGCAGGACGGTGGGGTACCATCGACGACTTTGCCGGCATCGCAGTTTTCTTGGCCAGTCCCGCGTCCGATTTCCTCACCGGTACGGCCATCCCTGTCGACGGCGGATACTCCACCTTGCTCTGAGTGAGGCGGCTCGTGCTTTGTCTGCATAGAGGATCGGTCCTGGTGCTTGTCGCTGCATTGGCGATAGGCTGCGCCGATCAAAGTATCAAGCAGATGACGACCCGACCCAATCCCACCGAAGGGGGAGGCGACGAGCGGAGGGTGGTTTTGTTCAGGGTCGCGGTGGACGTCGGCGACGAGGCGATGGAGGATCCCTGGGGAGTCCACTGGAGCGGACTCAGGCTGTCCACGGTTGTCGGTCCGGCAGGCGCTAAACTGACTTCGCTCCACAGCTTCCTTCCGGGACGGCCCGACGCCGCTTCGAGCGATAACGGATGGGGCTTCGTCGCGTTACCTCCTGGGGAGTATCAGTTGGTGTTCGAAGGGAACGCCATGCGGTTCGCGATGGTCGGCGCCCAGTATTACGGCTTGGAGGCGTTGCCTGTCGCGAGGTCGCCGCCCGCCATCTTCGCCGTCCCCGCCGATGGGAATCTGGTCTACATCGGAACTTTCGCTTTCAAGTGCGAGCAGCCGACCAGCTCCCCTGATTCGCTCAAGCTCGAGTGCAAGACCCTGGAAGTGCGCGACGAGACGAAGGCGGCGCAGCAGATCGCGCAGACGTCGCTCGTCAAATATGGGCCGATGCGAGAGGCATTGGCCACGCCACCGCGAGCGGAGGCGCGTTAGCCGAAATCTCTAAAACTCGGCGTCGAGCTCTTCGAGCTCGTCGGGTTCGGTCTTCGCCGCTTCCACCCACTCGATCATGTCCGGGAGCGCCATGATGCGGCGGCAATATGCGGCGGACGCGGCGTCGAGCTTGACGTCGTAGGTCAGAAACCGCGTGCACACTGGCGCGTACATGGCGTCCGCCATCGACAATGCACCGAACAGGTATGGCCCCTTGTAAATCGAAAAGCAGTCGCGCCAGATGGTCAGCACGCGATCGATGTCTGCACGCGCCCCGGCCCACACCTTGAAGCCCGGGAAGCGCGCCTTGAGATTCATCGGCAGCGCCGAGCGAAGATTGCTGAAGCCGCCGTGCATTTCTCCGCAGATCGCACGGCAGTGCGCACGCGCGCCCCGGTCCGCCGGCAGCAGCTGCGCCTTCGGCTTGATCTCGTTCAGGTACTCGGCGATGGCCAGGGTATCCCAGACCTTGACACCCTCATGGCGCAGACAGGGCACTAGGAACGACGGCGACATGAGGAGCAGCTCGGCGCGCGTGGATGGGTCGTCGCTCGGCAGGGCTTTCTCGTCGAACTCGAGGCCGGCCATGCGGCACAGCAGCCAGCCGCGCAGGCCCCAGGAGCCGTAGTTCCTGCTGCTGATAGTGAGTTCGGCGTCGGCCATGGTGTTTCTCCTGAAGTGCTGCGCGGCAACTCAGCTGCTGGCGAGAACGACGTTGCGGAGGATCGGATAGATCTGCTGCTGCCAGCGCCTGCCGCTGAATACGCCGTAGTGCCCTACGCCCGCCTGCATGTGGTGCCGTTTCATGTAGGGACGCAAGCCGGTGCACAGCTCCTGCGCCGCCATCGTCTGGCCGAGCGAGCAGATGTCGTCCTTCTCGCCCTCGACGGTGAGTAGTGCGCTGCGCCGAATGGCGCGCGGTTCGATGCGATTGCCGCGCCAGGTCAGCTTGCCGAGCGGCAAGGCATGTTCCTGGAAGACGGTCTGGACGGTTTCCAGGTAGAACTCGGCCGTGAGATCGAGTACCGCGAAATACTCGTCATAGAAAGCCTTCACGGCCTCGGCCTTCTCGTGGTCGCCCCGCGCCAGGTGAAAGTAGAGGTCCATGTGCGCTTTCGCGTGGCGCTCGAGGTTCATGGCCATGAACGCGGCGAGCTGCGCGAAGCCGGGATAGACGCGACGCCCCGCGCCCGGATGCCGCTGCGGCACCTTGGCGATGAGATGCTGCTCGAACCAGTCGATCGGACGGCTGGTGGCGAGCTCATTGACTTTGGTCGGATTGATGCGCGCGTCGATGGGGCCGGCCATGAGCGTCATGCTCTGCGGCTGCGCCGGATTGCCAGCCTGCGCCATGATCGCAACGGCAGCCAGCACCGTTACACAGGGCTGGCACACAGCCACGACATGGCCGCCTGGTCCGATGGCCTCGAGAAAACGGATGATGTGATCCACGTATTCGTCCAGGCCGAAGCGGCCGTGAGACAGCGGTACGTCTCTGGCGTTGTGCCAGTCGGTCAGATAGACGTCGTGGTCGGGCAGCAGCGTGCTGACGGTGGCGCGCAGCAGCGTTGCGAAGTGCCCCGACAGCGGCGCGACCAGCAGCACGCGCGGCTGGCTGATGGGGATCTCTTTCTTGAAGTGCAGCAGTGTGGCGAACGGGGTGAGGTCGGCAGCGTGCTCGCGTACGGGGATTTCGCGCCCATCCACCATTGCACACGCGATGCCGAACGCCGGACGCTGATGACTCAGTCCGGCACGGGCGAACAATCCACAGCCCGCCGCGAGCGCGCGCAACGCCCGCAGGTGAGTGCGCTCGGCACCGATCGGTGTGAGCGCGTCGGCCGATGCCGCCGCCATCGCACGCAACGGTTCCATCAGGTCCGAGACGCCTTGATAGGCCAGGTAGAGCACAGGGG
>DASPUW010000139.1:0-2472 GCA_035622675.1 Burkholderiales bacterium
AGATCTGGGAGAACATGGACGACTTCAAGGCCAAGATGGAGAAGATGCAGCAGGAGGCCGCGAAGCTGGCGGAGGTGGCTCAGAGCAGCGACTTCAACGCCGTCAAGGCCCAGGTCGGCGAGACCGGCAAATCCTGCAAGGCCTGCCACGACAAGTACCGCAACAAGTAGCCGCTCGCGCGGCCGCCTTGCCAACGAGCCACGCGCCTTGCGCGTGGCTTTTTTGCGCGCGTTACCTCACCAGGAAGTAGACCGCACTCGCGCACACCGCCAGCAGCAGCCCGGCGAGCCACAACGGACCGCCGCCCGGCTCTTGCGCCTGCAACGTGTCGGGGACCTTTTTGCGTCCGCTGAACAGGGGCAGGATCAGGTTCTCGCGCTTGCCCCAGAGGTAATACAGCGCCGCCGCAACATGCAGCGTAATCAAAGCGAGCAGCACATAGAAGTTGATCTGGTGAATTTTGCTGAGCAGATCGCTGGTCTGCTTGGAGACCCAGGGGTAGAGAGGACCCTCGGTCATGATGTCGTCGTTGGCAAACAGCCCGGTGCCCGCCTGGACGAGCAGGCACAGCAGCATGGCAAGGATCATCCAGCCGCCGAGCGGGTTGTGACCTGCGTGGAAGGGGGCACGCCCGCGCGCGAGCGCTCTCGCATAGCCGAGCGCCTGCGCGGGGCTGCGCACGAATCCGGTAAAGCGAGCGTAGGTGCTGCCGAACACGCCCCACAGCACGCGGAACAGCACCAGCGTGAGAATGGTGAAGCCGGAAAGCTCGTGGATGCGCATGGCGTTGCCGCCGATCTGCGCCGTCGTGAACGACAGGATGATCAGGCCGACCAGGAGCCAGTGAAACAGACGGACCGGGATGTCCCAGACGCGCACTGCGCGCAGCTTGCCGGGGTGCTCGCTGCTTTCGTTTGACATCGGTTGCAGAGCCTCGATCCGTGGAGTATAGCGACGGGGCGCGGCCTTGCGGAAAGCACCGCCCTGGTCTATAAAGACCGCATCCGGCCACGACGATGCCATCGCCCGTTGCACACCATCAGGAACCGTCTCTCAGCGCAACGCACAGCGCGGTGCTGTGGCCCGCACTGGCTGCGTTTGTGCTCGGCTTCGCGCTCCTCTACGTCGTCGGTTTCGCCGGGCCGCAGCTCATCCACGACGCAGCCCACGACACCCGGCACAGTCTGAATTTTCCATGCCATTGACGGCGTTGCGCCGTCTCCTGCTGTCGGCATTGCTCGCTGGTCTGGCCGCGGGAATCGTCTCTTCGACTCTGCAGCAGCTTTTCCTGGTTCCTTTGATTTTGCGCGCCGAAGCGCTCGAAACCGCGGCGCAGAGCGGAGGTGCGACCGGTGTGGGCCTGGAGCGCGCTGCCTATTCTCTTGTCTTCACGTGCGTGGGTGCTTGCGCGTTCGCCTTGCTGTTGACCGGCTGTTGGTCGCTTCGGGGAGAGGTGGATTGGCGCCGCGGTCTGTTGTGGGGGCTCGCCGGTTTTGCCGTTTTTTCCCTCGCGCCCGCGCTCGGTCTGCCGCCAGAGCTACCGGGAGCCCATGCGGCCGATCTCGCTGCGCGCCAAGCATGGTGGGTTGGCACTGCGGTCGCAACGGCGGCGGGCCTGTGGTGCATGGTGTTTCCCAGATCGCTCGGCGCAAAGCTGCTGGGGCTCGTCCTGCTCGTGACTCCGCATCTCTTCGGAGCGCCGCTGCCATCGCAGGTCGATGACGCCGTGCCGGCGGAGATGGCGCACGCCTTTGCGTTCGGCTCGCTCGCCATCTCCGCCGTGATGTGGTTGATCCTCGGTGCCCTCACACCGGTGCTGCTGCGGCGCGGCGCGACATATCAGAATCGAGGCAGCGGCGCCTCGCCGGTCTAGGAACCGTCAACCTCTTACCGAGTCCACAGCCTGCTCGAGCTGCACGGTGCGCAGCTCGTCGCGGACGACGATTGCCTCGAGCGATCGAAGCAGCAGGTCCGGGTCGTTGACCGACAGCGCAGCCGCATCACACAGTCGCTGACGCCACAGCCGCGCCCGCGGCTCACCATGAAACAGGCCCAGCACGTGGCGCACGATCGCGCGTAGCGGCGTGCCGAGCGCTGTTTCGCTGCGTGCATACTCGTGCATCGCGTGAACAACCTGTGTGCGCGTTGGCCGAAGGGACTCGCCTCCGAGGCGCCGCTCCGCCTGGGCGAGCAGATACGGGTCGTTGTAGGCAGCGCGCCCGAGCATGACGCCGTCAACGTGCGCGAGGTGCTCATCGATCTCTTCCCAACGCACTATGCCGCCGTTGATCACGATGGTGAGATGTGGAAACGCCTGCTTCAGGCGATGGACCTCCGCGTAGCGCAGGCGAGGAATTTCGCGATTGTCCTTCGGGCTCAGCCCCTTGAGGACAGCGTTGCGCGCATGAACGATGAACGTAGCGCAGCCCGCGCGTGCGAGCGCGTCTACGAAGCGGAAGACGAAATCGTAAT
>DASPUW010000140.1:0-13378 GCA_035622675.1 Burkholderiales bacterium
CGCTTTGCGGGCGCACAATCTCTATCACCGCGACCAGCACTACGTGGCACAGAACGACGAGATCATCATTGTCGATGAGTTCACCGGCCGGCTTATGCCCGGGCGCCGCTGGTCGGACGGGCTGCATCAGGCGGTTGAAGCGAAGGAGGGCGTGAAGATCCAGCGTGAGAACCAGACCCTTGCCTCTATCACGTTCCAGAACTATTTCCGTATGTACAAGAAGCTCGCGGGGATGACTGGCACGGCCGACACGGAAGCGTATGAGTTCCAGCAAATCTACAACCTGGAGACGGTAGTCATTCCCACGCACATGAAAATGATCCGTGACGACCGCATGGATCAGGTGTTTAAGACCGCGCGGGAGCGCTATCAGGCCGTAATCCACGACATCAAGGACTGCTTCGAGCGCGGCCAGCCGGTGCTCGTTGGCACCACATCCATCGAGAACTCCGAGCTGCTGTCGGGGCTGCTCACCAGGGAGAAGCTGCCGCACCAAGTGCTGAACGCCAAGCAGCACGCACGCGAAGCCGAGATCGTGGTGCAGGCAGGCCAGCCGAAGATGATCACGATCGCCACAAACATGGCCGGCCGCGGTACGGACATCGTGCTCGGTGGCAATCCCGACCCGGAGATCAATCAGATCAAGGCCGACGCGTCACTGGACGAAGCGACCAGGACGAGGCGCATCGCGGAAGCGAGGGAGCGTTGGCAGCGGTTGCATGAACAGGTCGTCTCTGTGGGCGGTCTGCATATCGTCGGCACTGAGCGCCATGAATCTCGTCGAGTGGACAATCAGCTGCGCGGCCGTTCCGGCCGCCAGGGCGATCCGGGCTCCAGCCGCTTCTACCTGTCCTTGGAGGACCCACTCCTACGCATCTTCGCCTCGGACCGGGTCGCCGCGATCATGGACCGGCTCAAGATGCCGGAGGGCGAGGCCATAGAGCATCCCTGGGTCACGCGCGCAATCGAGAACGCGCAGCGCAAGGTCGAGGCACGCAACTTCGACATCCGCAAGCAGCTGCTCGAGTACGACGACGTTGCCAACGACCAGCGGCGCGTGATCTATCAGCAGCGCAACGAGCTGCTTGAGAGCAGCGACATCTCGGACACCATCCGCGCGATGCGAGAAGGCACCGTGAACGATCTCGTCAGCCAGTACCTTCCGCCAGGCAGCGTCGAGGAACAGTGGGATATTCCGAGCCTGGAGAAGGCGTTAAATGGAGAGCTTTCGTTCCCGGTCCCGATTCAGCAATGGCTCAAAGACGACGACTCGCTGGACGAAGAGGACTTGCGCCGCCGAGCGATAGAGTCGGCGCACAGCTACTACGACGACAAGTGGAATCAGGTAGAGCGCGAACAGCTGCATCACCTCGAGCGCGGTGTGATGCTTCAGACTTTGGACACCCATTGGCGCGAGCATTTGGCGGCGCTGGACCACCTGCGCCAAGGCATACACCTGCGTGGCTACGCACAGCGGAATCCTAAGCAGGAATACAAGCGAGAGGCCTTCGAGCTGTTCGCGTTGATGCTGGATTCGGTACGCAACGAAGTGACGCGCATTCTGATGACGGTCCAGATCCGCAGCCAGCGGGACGTGGAGGCGGCCGAGGAACCCGTCGAACTGAAAAACGTCCGCTATCAGCACGTGGACTACGAACCGGGAGAGCAAGAAGAAGCCGAGGCAGCAGAATCGGAGACGCAGGTTGCTACGGCGCCCAAGGCCCAGCCTTTTGTGCGGCAAGGCGTAAAGGTGGGTCGAAACGACCCCTGTCCGTGCGGATCGGGAAGAAAGTACAAGCAGTGCCACGGGCGCCTCGCGGCCTGAGGTACCAAAACCGGTCCTGGTTCACCCTCACCCCACGTAGTTCAAGACACGTAACGCCGGAGATCTGTGGCCGTCAATCTTGCGCCTCCCAAAGCTGATCGGCTCTGCCCGGTAGCAGGTGTTTCGCTCGGCGTTGCCGCTGCCGGCATTCGCAAGGCTGATCGCCCTGATCTGCTGTTGATGGTATTGGGGGAAAACACGCAGGTCGCCGGGTTGTTTACGCGCAACCGTTTTTGTGCGGCGCCGGTGCAGATCGCGCGCCGGCATCTCGAGCAACCCGAGCCCATCCGCGCGCTGCTTGTCAACACCGGCAACGCGAATGCGGGAACGGGGGAACGGGGGCTGGCCCATGCCCGGCAGACCTGCGTCGAAGCCGCGCACCTGCTTGGACTGGTCCCACAGCAAGTGCTGCCTTTCTCCACCGGTGTGATCATGGAGGCGTTGCCGGTTGATCGGATCTGCTCAGGGTTGCCTCACTGCGTGGCTGCCTTGGGCGCATCAAACTGGCTCGCGGCGGCGCAGGCGATCATGACGACGGATACGGTTCCCAAGGCTTCATCGCGCACGATCGAGATCGACGGCGAGACAGTGACCATTACCGGCATCGCCAAAGGCGCGGGGATGATTCACCCGGACATGGCGACCATGTTGGCCTTCGTTGCCACCGACGCGAACATTCCGCGCGCGCTCTTGCGGGAGTCGTTGCACTACGCTGGGGAACGTTCGTTCAATGCGATCACCGTGGATGGGGATACTTCGACGAACGACGCCTTCATGCTGATGGCGACCGGGCGCAGCCGAGCGGGCGAGATGATCGATGCAAGCGGCCCCGCTTTTCTTCAATTTCGTGATGCCCTCACTGAAGTTGCAGTCGAGCTCGCTCAAGCCATCGTGCGCGATGGCGAAGGTGCAACGAAGTTCATCACCGTGCGCGTGGAAGGCGGTGCGACTCAAGCCGAATGCCGCCTGGTAGGGTTTGCCATCGCGCATTCGCCGCTGGTGAAGACTGCGTTCTTCGCCAGTGACCCGAATCTCGGACGCATACTGGCAGCGATCGGTTATGCAGGGGTCGCCGACCTCGAGGTGGGGCGCATCGACCTCTACCTCGACGAAGTGCTGGTTGCCCGAGGTGGTGCCAGGCACGCCGAATACCGCGAGGCCGACGGCAAGCGCGTCATGCAGCGGAACGAGATCACAGTGCGCGTTGTGCTCAACCGCGGAAACGAGCAGGCCACTGTATGGACGTGCGACCTGTCTCACGATTATGTCCGCATCAACGCGGACTACAGAACCTAAGTCGCAGTCCAGCGATTCACCTGCCGATGTCAAAGCGCGAAGCGCGGCCAGCAAAGCCGGACGCAGCTAAGGACGAGCTCGGTAAGTTCCTGCTGCGCGCGGAGGCGTTGATGAAGCGCATCGAGGTGTGGGTGTCGGCCGATGCCGAAGTACCCGACTTTGCTGGGTACACAGCCTTCCGGTGGCGAAGGCGTAACGCCCGTGGGCATTTTCAACCGGTGACGCAGTTGCATCAGATCCGCCTCCAGGACCTGCAAGGGATAGATCGACAGAAGGCCCTGGTGGAGCGGAACACCCTGCAGTTCGTGCAGGGTCTGATGGCCAACAACGTTTTGCTAACCGGTGCTCGCGGGACGGGCAAGTCGTCGCTAGTCAAGGCGTTGCTCAATCAGTACACGGGTGCTGGGCTGCGGTTGATCGAGGTGGAAAAGCACGATCTCATGGACCTGCCCGATATCATCGAACCGCTGGCCGGGCAGCGGTTCCGGTTCATCCTGTTCTGCGACGACCTGTCGTTCGGCGCCGACGAGCCAGGCTACACTTCGTTGAAAGCCGTACTCGACGGCTCCGTATCGGCGACACCGGACAACGTCCTGATCTACGCGACCTCCAACCGGCGCCACCTCATGCCCGAGTACATGCGCGAGAACCTGGAAACCAAATATCTGGGCGACGAGATCCATCCCGGCGAGAGCGTAGAGGAAAAGATCTCGCTGTCCGAGCGATTCGGCCTGTGGGTGTCGTTCTATCCGTTCGATCAGGACGAATACTTGTCGATCGTACGCTACTGGCTCAGTCAGCACGGCGTTGGACCGCCGGACGCGGAAGCTGCGCGCCAGGAAGCGATTCAGTGGGCGTTGCAGCGCGGCTCGCGCAGCGGCCGTGTCGCCTCGCAGTTCGCGCGCGATTGGGCCGGACGCCGCCGCCTTGACCCGCCGTGAGCGCCGAGATGGCAGCCTCGGCGACCACGCGGCCGGTCGAGGTGGCAGCAGGGGTGATGCTCTCGAGCGAGAACACGTTTCTGCTGACTCAGCGCCCTGAAGGAAAGCCGTATGCCGGCTACTGGGAGTTCCCGGGCGGCAAAGTGGAGCCCGGCGAGCCAGCCGAAGCGGCGCTCGTGCGCGAGCTGCGGGAAGAGCTCGGGATCGAAGTCACTCGCGTGCAGCCGTGGATCGTGCGCCAACATATCTACGCGCACGCTCACGTTCGTCTCAGATTCTTTCGCGTGCTTGGATGGAACGGCAGACCACACTCACGCGAGGCCCAGGCGCTCAGCTGGCAGCGGTTGGAGGCGATCAGCGTAGCTCCCGTGCTGCCCGCCAATGGGCCTGTCCTGCGCGCACTGGCGTTGCCGCCGGTGCTCGGGATCACCGACGCCTGGGAACGCGGTGAGCGCGCTGCGCTCGATCGCCTCGACGCCGCGCTCGCCCGCGGCCTGCGGATGGTGATGATCCGAGAGAAGACAATGGCGCAGGACCCGCTGCGTACATTTGTCGGCGAAGTGCAGCGCCGCTGCGCGGATGCCGGAGCTATTGCGGTGCTCAACGGCGACGAAGAGTTGGCGCGTAACTGGGGTATGGACGGCGTCCACTTGCCGTCGGCGCAGCTGCTACGCTGTTCGGGACGGGCCGACCTGCGATGGTGCGGGGCATCGTGCCACAATGCGCTGGAGCTCGACCGGGCTGCGGCCCTGGGCGTCGACTACGTCGTGCTCGGACCGGTGCAGCACACAACCAGCCATCCTCGTGCAGCGCCGCTGGGGTGGGAAGCCTTCGCGTCGCTGGTGCGGGACTATCCTCTGCCGGTCTACGCCGTAGGGGGGATGACGCTGCGCGACTTGTGCATGGCCTGCCGCGCGGGCGCGCAGGGTGTTGCGATGGTGCGCGGCGCTTGGTCGGCCGACGACCCTCAGCCCTTCCCTTCGGGCTGGTCGGGGTCGGTTTCCGCGGCCGCGATCCGGTAAGCTTCCGTCGCCCATTGTCCCAGGTCGACCATCTTGCAGCGTTCGGAGCAGAACGGTCGATGGGTATTGGAGGGATTCCACGGAGTCAGACGGCCGCACTGCGGGCAACTTACGAGCCGCGAATCGGTAGCCCCAGCCATCACAGATTGCAGAAGGTCAGCTCGAACGGGATGTCCGTCTGCGCCACGCGCCGCTGATTGTCGCCGGCCAGGGTGAAGCGAATGTTGAGCGCATACTTGTTCGCGCTCACCTCGGGCACGCAGTCATACTGGTCGTCGAGGCGCAGGCGGATGAGCTGTGCCACGCGCCCGCCCATCATCTGCTGATAGACGCCCTGCGCAGCAAGCTGCTGGTTGGTGCGCCCGCTCTCACGCAGGATGCGCAGGATGATGCTGATGCCGTCTTGCATCGGCAGAAACGGCGCCAGCCAGCTCTCAAGGTCGCGACGGCGCGCGTCAGGTCGCTGATGCAGCCAGTAGTGGTAGGAGGGTAGATCGAACTCACACACGCCGCCGGGAATGGCCGTGCGCTGTTTGATGCCCATCAGCCAGTCGTTCTCGCGCAGCTCCTGGCCCGTCTTACCTGATGTCTGGAACAGATCCGACACGGCCCGGTCGATGTCCTGCAAGACGCCGCTCAGCGCTTGCTCCGAGATCGCTGGGTTGCTGCGTAGCGCCGACAGGGTCTGCTTCTGGCGCTCGAGCTCCTGCATCATTTCGGACTTGAGATCGGCACGCCCCGCTACGTCGAGTATTTCGAACAATGAGAGCAAGGCCGCATGGTGCTCGAGCGGTTGCTCCTTGCTCGTGAAGAAATGCACCCGCTCATAGAGAGCCTCCATGCGCAGCAGGGTGCGGATTCGCTCGTTCAGCGGGAATTCGTAGCTGATCACAGCGCGGGCGGGCGGAAGCGGGAGTTACGTGAGTATTGCGCAAATCCGCGCAAAAATAAACCCGCAGTCCTTTCGAGCAAGGCGGTTCACCCAGCGTCCGCGATGGTGCGGTAGCGCGCGTCGAGCGTGTCGACTTGTCTGTCAAGCTCTTCCAGGCTGCCGTCGTTTCGGATAACGTCATCCGCCGCGGCCAAGCGCTCAGCGCGCGTCGCCTGTGCCCGCATCACCGCACGCACTCCCAATTCGGTCAGCCCGCTGCGCTGCATCGCACGCTGGACTTGGAGGTTTTCGTCACAGTCGACGACCAGCACGCGCTGAACCAGGTCGCGATAGCCGCGAGTTTCTATCAGCAGAGGCACCAATAGGAGCACATAGGGGCCAGTGCTCTTACGCAGACGCTCTTGCACCTCGCGCGCGATCATGGGGTGCAGGATCGCCTCGAGCGTGCCGCGCGCAGTGGGGTCGGCGAAGACATAGTCGCGCAGCTTGATTCTGTCCAGACTACCGTCCGCTGTGAGGAAGCGCGTCCCAAACGCCGCGGCGATCTGGTCCAATGCCGATTGCCCGGGTCGGGTCAGGTCGTGCGCTATCGCGTCGGTATCCACCAAATCGGCGCCACGTTGCTGAAACAGGCGGGCCGCGGTGCTTTTGCCCGATCCGATACCCCCCGTCACACCGACGATCAACGTCATCCGAACACGTAGGCAGCCAGCTGTCGTCCGAAGAACATATGGATTAGCCCGGCCGACGCGAGATAGGGCCCAAATGGGATCGGTTTCTCCCTCGCGTGCTTGCGCAGCAGGATCAGGCTGATGCCGATCAGCGCGCCGACCATGGACGAGATCAGCACGACTGGGAGCAAACTGACCCACCCAAACCAGGCGCCGATAGCCGCAAGCAGTTTGAAGTCGCCGAATCCCATGCCCTCTTTGCCCGTCACGAGCTTGAAGGTCCAGTACACCGACCACAGCGAAAGATAACCCGCCGCTGCGCCGATGACGGCGTAATCGAGCCGTCCGGGCAGAGGAAGGGGAGGCTGAGCGTCAGCGGAAAAGAACAGATCGGGAACTGCGCCTGCGGCGAGGTTAACGAGCAGACCAAGCCATAGCAGCGGCAGCGTAATATCGTCGGGAAGGTACATCGTGTCGAGGTCAATGAACGTAGCGGCGATCATCGCCCAGCAGAAGACAAGCGCGGCTGCAGTCGCGAGAGAGAAGCCGAAGCGCCAGGCGATGTAGCCGGACAGCATACCCGTGATCCCTTCCACGACGGGATAGCGTCTGCTGATGGCGGCGCCACAACCTTTGCAGCGGCCACGCAGCCACAGCCAACTCACTACCGGGATATTCTGCAGCGCCGTGATCTTGTATCCGCAGCGCGGGCACGCTGAGCGCGGCACTCCCAAGTTGAAGCGCGGCGCCTCGCGGAGCGACTGGCGTACATCGCCCAAAGCGCCGGCCGATCGCCGCACTGCCCCCGGCGCATCGCCTTCCTGAGCCCACTCACCGATCACGTCCAGCGCTTGCGATCGCCATTCCCGACTGAGCATACGCGGCAGGCGATGTACGACAACGTTCAAGAAGCTGCCCACCATCAAACCAAGCAGCAGGGCGAGCCATGGAAACAGGGACGGCGCGCTGACGGTCTCGAGCATGGTCAAGTCCAGCAGGAGGGGTGGCGCCTACAGGTTAACCACTGTGCGCCGCTGGCGATGAAAAGAACAGGGGTGGCCAGGACAGCGGTGTGGGACGCCACCTTGCGACGGCCGGGAGCTTCGAGGTCTCGCCGGCGCAGACAGGGGGTCCCAGGCGCGCTCTAGACGGCCTGGCCCATCTTGAAGATCGGCAGGTACATGGCGATGACCATCCCGCCGATGAGCGTACCCAGCACCACCATGATCATGGGCTCCATGAGGCTGGAGAGAGCTTCCACCGCATCGTCGACCTCGGCCTCATAGAAGTCCGCGACCTTGCTGAGCATGGCATCCAGCGAGCCCGACTCTTCGCCGATGGCGACCATCTGGACCACCATGCTCGGGAAGACGTTGCTGTTCTGCATGGCCGTGGTCAGGCTGGTGCCTGTGCTCACTTCCTGTTGGATCTTCTTGGTTGCCTGGACATACACGTAGTTGCCGGACGCACCCCCGACCGAGTCCAGCGCTTCCACCAGCGGCACGCCGGCAGCGAACATCGTGGCAAGCGTGCGGGTCCAGCGCGCTATGGTTGCTTTGCGGAAGATGTCGCCGAACACGGGCAGCCTCAGGAACATCCGGTCCATCGAGGCTTGCATCTTGACTGAACGTTTCCACGTGTAGAAGAAGAACCACAGCCCGAAGCCGAGGCCTCCAAAGATCAGATACCAGTACTTGACGAACCCGTCGGACAGCGCCATCACGAACAGCGTCGGGCCGGGCAGGTCGGCGCCGAAGTTCGTGAACAGGTCCTTGAAGGCGGGAATCACGAAAATCATGATCACGGCGGTGATGATGAACGCCACCACGATCACGGAGATGGGGTAGAACAGCGCCGACTTGATCTTGCTCTTGATGGCGAGGATCTTCTCCTTGTAGGTCGCCAGTCGGTCGAGCAGGCCGTCCAGAATACCGGCCGCTTCGCCGGCCGCCACAAGGTTGCAGAACAGCGCGTCGAAGTACAGCGGATACTTGCGGAACGCGGTCGCCAGAGCGCTGCCGGTTTCCACCTCGGTCTTGACGTCCAGCAAGAGCCGGCCCACGGCCGGGTTCGCGTGCCCTTTGCCAACGATATCGAAGGCCTGCAGCAACGGCACACCTGCCTTCATCATCGTCGCCAACTGACGGGTGAAGAGCGTGATGTCTTTCTCGGTGATCTTCCCGCCGAGACCAGCGCGCTGCCGCTTGACCTTGAGAACGGCAATCCCTTGGCGGCGCAGCAGGGATTGCACTACCGCCTCGCCGCTGGCGCGCATCTCGCCCTTCAGAATTTTTCCACCGCGGTCGCGACCTTCCCACGAGTAGGTGTACTCCTTGACCTCGCGCCGCACGGAGGTGGTTGCGGTTGCCGTTGCCATATTCGATTTCCTCTCGACCCTATTCGTTAGTCACCGCTTCCACCTCCTCGAGGGAGGTTACGCCCTGCCTGACCTTCAGCAGGCCGGATTGACGCAGGTCCTTGACGCCCTCGCGCCGGGCCTGTTGCGCGATATCGATGGCATTGCCGTTCTGCATGATGATGCGGTTAATAGCGTCGCTGACGGGCATCACCTGGTAGATGCCCATGCGTCCCTTGTATCCCGTGTCGTTGCACGCCTCGCAGCCGCCACGCGTATAAGGCTGCCAGGTGCCGTCCAGCTCGCGCTCGGTAAAGCCGGCGCGCAGCAGGGCCGGCTTGGGTACGTCTGCCGGCCGCTTACAGCTTGGGCACAGGCGGCGGGCCAGGCGCTGCGCCGTGATCAGATTCACCGAAGTAGCGATGTTGAAGGGCGCAATGCCCATGTTCATCATTCGAGTCAGGGTGGTGGGCGCGTCGTTCGTATGCAACGTAGACAGCACCAGGTGCCCGGTTTGCGCCGCCTTGATCGCAATCTCACCCGTTTCCAGATCGCGGATCTCTCCCACCATGATGATGTCGGGGTCCTGACGCAGAAACGCCTTGAGGGCCACCGCAAAAGTCAGGCCAGCCTTCTCGTTCATGTTGACCTGGTTGATGCCGGGCAGGTTGATTTCAGCAGGATCCTCGGCGGTCGAGATGTTGATCCCGGGCTGATTGAGGATATTCAGGCAGGTGTACAGCGAGACCGTTTTGCCCGACCCGGTGGGACCGGTCACCAGGATCATGCCGTAAGGGCGACTGATGGCGTGCATCAGGGCGTCTTTCTGCTCCGGTTCGTAGCCCAGAGCCTCGATTCCGAGTGTGGCGCTGGACGCGTCCAAAACGCGCAGCACTAGCTTTTCGCCGAACAGGGTTGGCAGGGTGCTCACCCGGAAGTCGATCGCTCGGTTCTTCGCCATGACCAGTTTCATGCGCCCGTCCTGCGGCACGCGCTTCTCTGATATGTCGAGACGCGATATCACCTTGATGCGCGATGCGACCTTCTCTTTGATCGCCAGTGGTGGGGTGGCAATCTCGTACAGCTCGCCGTCGATGCGGTAGCGGATGCGGTAGACCTTCTCGTAGGGCTCGAAATGAATGTCGGAGGCGCCGGCCTGGATCGCGTCGAGAAGAATCTTCTGGATATAGCGAACGACGGGCGCGTCGTCGATTTCGACTGTCGGCACCTCCACCAAGGCCTCGTTGTCGGCCTCGGTGAGGTCGGCGGTCATCTCCTCGTCCGCCAGCTCCTTGAGATTGACACCGGCGGCGGTCAGCAGCTTGCCGATTACAGCGCCAAGCTTGCTGTCCTCCACGACGACCGGCTCGATGTGGAGCCCCGTCTGGAACTTGATCTGGTCCATCGCCGTCCGGTTGGTGGGGTCGGAGATGGCCACGAACAGGCGATTGCCGCGCTGGTAAAGCGGGAGGGCCCGCCGGCCCTGCAGGGCTTTGGCGTCGATGAACTTGACTGGGAGGTGATCGGGTTCGAACGCGGCAAGGTCGATGAGAGGGAATCCGAACGTCTGTGCTGCAAACTCTGCGACCTCGGCTTCCCCGAATCGCTTTCCCGACACCAGCTCTTCGACAAAGGTCACCCCGGCTTCGTTGGCCTTAGCCTGCAGCTGCTCCGCCTCGCGTTCGGCCAGCAGGCCTTTCTGGACCATGGCGCGGCCGAGTCCAGAAAGCTGACTTTGTGTTGCTGCAACAACCATTTATTCTCGTACCATGGATTGGAGCGGAGGGCCGGGGCCGGGGGTGACCCGGTCGCTGCTCCCGCTAGTTCGCGCGCTTGCGCGGATGGATTCGCGCAGAGCGGACCGCCCGGTCCTGCGTTTGAACAATCTCGATCGGAACGTCACCGATCTTGAGCATCGTGCCTGGCTCCGGGATGTCCTCCAGGTGCTCCAGGATCAACCCGTTCAGAGTCTTGGGGCCGTCCAACAGGAAGCCGGTCCCGAGCTTTCGGTTGAGCTCGCGCAGCGGGGTCACGCCTTCGGCCAGGACGCTGCCGTCGGGCTGGCGGGTGATGCCACCGGCTTCCAGCGGGGAGTGGGTGGTGAACTCGCCGATGATTTCCTCGAGGATGTCCTCGAGGGTGATCAATCCCATCAGCTCGCCGTATTCGTCCACAACCAATCCGAGCCGTTCCTCCTCCTCCTGAAAATGCTGCAGCTGGGCGAGCAGCGGGGTGCCAACTGGAATGAAGTACGGGGGCCGCATGATCTGAGTGAGGGTCTCCGAGCGTATGTCGTCAGCGCCGAGATTGAGGACCTTCCTCACATGCAGGATACCGATGATATTGTCCAGACTCCCTCGGTACACCGGCAGGCGCGTGTGGTTGCTGCTGCTGACCTGGCGTCCGAGTTCCTCGGGAGGTGAGTCGATATCAACCGCCTCGATCTGGCTGCGAGGGGTCATCAAATCATCCACGGTTATCGACTGCAGATCGAAAAGATTGAGCAGGATCTTCTGGTGCTTGGGCGGCAGAAAGCGCCCGCCTTCCAGCACCAACGTGCGCAACTCCTCGAGGCTGAGGACGCTCGCTTCCCCTCCCGGCGGCTGCAGCCGAAGCAGCGACAACAGGCCTTTGACAAACAAATTCACGAACCACACGAGTGGATAGACGAAGCGCAGCAGCGGCGCGAGCACGTACGCGGCCGGGAACGCGATGCGCTCGGGATAGGAAGCGCCGATCACTTTGGGCGTGACCTCGGCGAATACGACGATGAAAAAGGCCGCCGCGCCCGTGGCGATAGCGAGACCGAGCTCGCTTTCCCCCAGCACGCGGAAAGCGATGACGGTGGCGAGCGATGCCGCTGCGGTGTTGACTAGGTTGTTGCCGAGCAGGACCACACCCAGCAGCTTGTCGGTCTGCTCCAGCAGCTGCGTCGTCAACCTCGCACCGCGATTGCCGGTGGTGGCAAGGTGCCTCAGCCGATAGCGGTTCAACGCCATCATGCTGGTTTCGGAGATGGAGAAGAACGCGGAAACGATCAGGAGTACGAAGAAAGCAATCAGCAGCGAATGCAGCGGGATTTCGTCCAATGGCGCTTACCTCGCACGGACAAACACAGGCTCACGAGCCGGACGCCAAGCGGGGCGGATCACAGTGAGGTTACCGCTGCGACGAGCACGAGAGCGGCAAATCCTGCCAGCGTCCAACGCAGGGCGGCGCGCCCGCGCCACCCGTAGATTCGGCGCCCGGCGAGCAATCCCGCATAGATGCACCACGACAGGATGCCGAACGCCACTTTCTGGTTGAGCTTGAGCGGCTGCCCCACCAGCTCTTCGGAGAACAGCATGCCGCTGCCCAGCGTCAAGGTCAGCAGGACAAAGCCCAGCGTGATGATCTTGAACAACAGCCGCTCGATCGTCAGCAGCGGCGGCAGCGACTGCAGATAGGCAGGCAGCCGGGCGCCATGCAGTCGGCTTTCCAGCACCGCCATCATGACCGCCTGCAGAAACGCGATGAAGAACAGGCTGTACGCCAGCAGCGCAATGAGCAGATGCGCGCGGAAGGCGGGCGCATCGGCGTGCGCAACCGGTGCGAGCGGAGGCAGCACCAACGGCGTCAGGAGCAACACCGCGGCGGCGCTCGCGATCATCACCTGCACCCCCTCCAGCCGCTGGATGAAGCCGGCGCTCCAGTAGATCAGAACAGTCAGCCAGATGACCATCGATACCACGTTGCCCGCGCCGAGGAACATCTGCCCGTCGGAAAAAACCGACCGGTAGAGCAGCGCAGTATGCAGGGCGAAAGGCAGCGCTATGGCGAGGTGCAGCGCGCGCGGGCCGAGCGCCGTGTTGTGCTCTGGCCGCGACATCGCGCGCGCCAATAGTCCGGCCACCGCGGCATAGAGGGCCGAACAAAGCAGATAAGGTAGAATTCCCGGCATCGGACTCGCGTGGGCGGCGAGCGCACGCGTGTCATGCAAGTCTACACTTATCCGCTACTGCGGTTTTCTCCCTGAACAGCGCCAGCCGATGTTCGACAATCTCACGCGTCGCTTCTCTGCAGTCGTCAAGACGCTGCGCGGTCAAGCGCGGCTGACCGAGTCCAACGTTCAGGATGCGCTGCGCGAGGTTCGCGTTGCCCTGCTCGAAGCCGACGCCGCACTGCCGGTGGTAAAAGACTTCGTCGCACGGGTCAAGGAGCGGGCGCTCGGTCAGCAGGTCATCGGCAGCCTGACCCCGGGTCAAGCCTTGGTCGGTGTCGTGTTCGAAGAGCTGACCGCTCTGCTCGGCGCAGCCAACGTGCCTCTCGATCTGGCGACGGTGCCGCCCGCTGTGATCCTGATGGCTGGCCTGCAGGGTTCTGGCAAGACCACGAC
>DASPUW010000141.1:0-2916 GCA_035622675.1 Burkholderiales bacterium
TCGGTGAAAGCCCGGATAGAGTGCATGGTGAGTTCGCCGTTGGCGTCAAGCCGTCGGAAGAACTGACCGGCCGAACTACCTAGCGACGATTGCGTTGTCTCATAGAGGACGCTTCACAGTGACGGCGCCGCGCACCTGGCCGTTGCGATAGCCGGTCGCGCGGTCGTTCGGATACTCCACGCGCAGGCGCTGCTGCACGTCGGGAGGTATCGTTTCCGCCGTGCCGTGGCAGGTAAGACATAACGGCTGTACAGGAAGCGCCTTCATATACCGGTAGTATCGGCCCGCGGGTTCCTCCACGACTTCGCCCACCTCCAGGGTTTCAGCTTTCTCGCCGGCGGCGACGCGCCGGTCGAAGTCCTCGAGTCCGCTCTGCTCCCAGGCATCGGGCGCGCCGAGCAGCGGGTTGCGGGTTTTGAGGCTCACCCTCGATACGCGCCATCCGGTCTCACGGGACAATCGGCCGGCCAGCTCGGGCGCTACATTCTTGCATACAGCCACCGCGGCTTCCGGACCGCCCTTCGCAAGCTCGGCCCGCAACTGCGCCCCGAGCTGCTGGATCAGCTGGCCGGCCGTCTCGCGGCTTGCAGCCAACAGCGCGTCGGCGTCTTGCCCCGAGGCGACCAAAGGCGAAAGCAGGAGCAGCGGGAGAGCCCCGATGATCAGGCGAGTCATGATGATGCGCTCCGAGTAAAGTGGGCTTAGCGTAGTCTAACCGGCGCGGCCGGGCTTGGCTGCGCGCGGCGTCGCCCACGCCGGCCGAAGGGTCATTGAAACGTTCCGCCAGGTCCCCAATGTAGAGCAGACCCGACGTTATGGGCCGGAGAGGTCCCTATGCGCTTCGACAAGTTCACGACCAAGTTCCAGCAAGCCTTCGCCGATGCGCAGAGCCGGGCGGTGGGCGGCGACAACCCGTACATCGAGCCCCAGCATCTGCTGCTCGCGCTCCTGGATCAGGAGGACGGCGGCAGCGCCTCGATTCTGGCCAAGGCCGGCGTCAACGTGCCGGCGTTGCGCGATGCGCTGCGCACGAGCATCGACCGCCTGCCGAAGGTGGAGGGGCATGGGGGCGAGGTCAATGTCTCCCGCGAGCTCACCAACCTGCTCAATCTCACCGACAAGGAAGCCCAGAAGCGCGGCGATCAGTTCATCGCGTCCGAGCTGTTCCTGCTGGCTTTGACGGCAGACAAGGGCGAAAGCGGCCGCCTGCTCAAGCAGCACGGCGGCAATCGACAGCATCTCGAGCAGGCCATTGACGCGGTGCGCGGCGGCGAAACGGTATCGAGCGCAGAGGCCGAAGGGCAGCGCGAGGCGCTCGCCAAGTACACGCTCGACCTCACCGAGCGCGCCCGTCAGGGCAAGCTCGATCCGGTGATCGGCCGTGATGACGAGATCCGCCGCACCGTCCAGATCCTGCAGCGCCGTACCAAGAACAATCCGGTGCTGATCGGAGAGCCCGGTGTCGGCAAGACCGCCATCGTCGAGGGGCTCGCGCAGCGCATCGTCAATGGAGAGGTTCCCGATACCCTGAAAGACAAGCGTCTGCTGGTGCTCGACCTTGCGCTGCTGCTGGCAGGGGCCAAGTACCGCGGCGAGTTCGAGGAGCGCCTCAAGGCGGTCTTGAAGGACATCGCGCAGGACGAGGGCCGCACCATCGTCTTCATCGACGAGATCCACACGATGGTGGGAGCGGGCAAGGCGGAGGGCGCGATCGACGCCGGGAACATGCTCAAGCCCGCCTTGGCGCGCGGCGAGCTGCACTGCATCGGGGCCACCACGCTCGACGAATATCGAAAATACATCGAGAAGGATGCGGCGCTCGAGCGGCGCTTCCAGCGGGTGCTGGTGGACGAGCCCAGCGTCGAGGACACCATAGCGATCCTGCGCGGGCTGCAGGAGAAATACGAGCTTCACCATGGCGTCGAGATCACGGACCCGGCCATCGTGGCCGCGGCCGAGCTGTCACACCGTTACATCACCGATCGCTTCCTGCCGGACAAGGCCATCGACTTGATCGACGAGGCCGCCGCGCGCATCAAGATGGAGATCGATTCGAAGCCGGAGGCAATGGACAAGCTCGAGCGGCGCCTGATCCAGCTCAAGATCGAGCGCGAGGCGGTGCGCAAGGAAAAGGACGAGGCGTCGCGCAAGCGCTTGGCGCTGATCGAAGAGGAGATCGCGAGGCTCGAGCGCGAGTACGCCGATCTGGAAGAGATCTGGAAGGCCGAGAAGGCACAGGTTCAGGGGACGCAGCACATCCTAGAAGAGCTCGACAAGCTCAAGGTCGAAATGGAAGCGGCCAAGCGCAAGGGCGACTGGCAGCGGGTCTCCGAGCTTCAGTACGGCAAGATCCCGCAGCTCGAGTCGCAACTGCGCAAAGCCGAGACCGCGGAGAAGGAGGAGCAAAAGCACAGGCTGGTGCGAACCCAAGTAGGCGCAGAGGAGATCGCCGAGGTCGTGTCGCGCGCTACCGGCATCCCAGTCTCGAAGATGCTGCAGGGTGAGCGCGAGAAGCTGCTGCACATGGAGGAGCAGCTGCACCAGCGTGTGGTGGGACAGGACGAGGCGGTGCGCCTGGTGTCGGATGCGATCCGCCGTTCGCGCGCCGGCCTCGCAGATCCCAATCGTCCATACGGTTCGTTCCTATTCCTTGGCCCCACCGGCGTAGGCAAGACCGAGCTGTGCAAGGCGCTCGCCGGCTTCCTGTTCGACTCCGAGGATCACTTGATCCGCATCGACATGTCGGAGTTCATGGAAAAGCACTCCGTGGCGCGACTGATCGGCGCGCCGCCCGGTTACGTGGGCTACGAGGAAGGCGGTTACCTCACGGAAGCCGTGCGGCGCAAACCCTACTCGGTGATCCTGCTCGACGAAGTCGAGAAAGCGCACGCGGACGTGTTCAACGTGCTGCTCCAG
>DASPUW010000142.1:0-3725 GCA_035622675.1 Burkholderiales bacterium
GTCGGCAAGAACGCACGCCACCTTGCCAAGTGGGCGCGCCGTTCGGGTGTTCAGTGCTACCGCGTCTATGACAGAGACATTCCCGAGTTCGCCTTTGCCCTGGATCTGTATGGCGGGCGCGCTCATCTGCAGGAGTATCAGCGCCGTGCCGCCGTGCCGGAAGATCCAGCGCGGGCGCACTGGCGGGAGGAGGTGCGGCGCGCCGCGGCTGATGCGCTCGGGTTCGCTGCGGAGCGCGTCACGCTGAAGCAGCGCGCGCGCCGCCAGGCGGGCGAGCAGCACGGGGGAACGGGGTCGCGCGGACGGGATTTCGTGGTGGAGGAGGGCGGACACCGCTTTCTCGTCAATCTCGAGGCCCATCTCGATACCGGCTTGTTCCTGGATCATCGGACCACGCGCCGCCTGGTGCAGGAGGAGGCGGCTGGGCGGCGTTGCCTCAACCTGTTCTGCTACACGGCCAGCTTCACCGTGTACGCCGCTGCGGGCGGCGCTGCTGGTTCGCTCAGCGTCGATCTGTCCAACACGTATCTCGAGTGGGCGCGGCGCAACTTCCAGATCAACCGCCTCGACATGTCACGCCACCAGCTGCTGCGGTCCGACGTGCTCCGCTGGCTGGTCGAAGCCGATCGGAACGGCGAGCGCTTTGGCCTCATCGTGCTCGACCCGCCGAGCGCTTCGAAGTCGAAAGCGATGTCGCGCGCATTGGATTTGCAGCGCGACCACGTTGCGCTCATCGCGGATTGCGCGCGCCTGCTCGAACCCGGCGGTGTGCTGTACTTCGCCACCAACCTGCAGCGCTTTCAGGTGAGTCTGGGCGCGTTCGCCGGCCTGAATGCGGAGGAGATATCGCAGCGCACCGTGCCGCCCGACTTTCGCAACCAGCGCATCCATCGCTGCTGGCGCGCAGTGAAGCCAGGGGACTAGCGCGTCGTGCTCGCCGCCGAGGGAATCCGCTCCACTCGTCCCTTCACAACCCTGACCCGGTCTCCCGGGCGCAGGCCATCGGCGTTGTCCTGGTCGAACAGGCCAAAGCGCCCGTCGTCGAAGCGGATCGTGATCTCGTAGCTGATGTCGATCAGGCGCTGCTGCATCTCGGGACTCCCTACGGCGCCGATCTTGGGTTGCGTCGAGCTGCCAGCGCCCCAGCTCAGGCTGATGGCCGGCCCGATGAGAGGTTTGTCGAAAGGGCGCGCGTCCTGATATTGCGGCGAGGTCACGTACACGTCCGGCGCACGTCCTTTGCGCTCGGTGCGCACCTCGCGGACGGAGCGCAGCACGCCGCAGTCTGGGCAGGTCACCGGAGGCGTGGCTTGAGTGGCCTGCCCAGCATCAGCGGCCACCGCCGGCAGCGACCAAGCGAAGGCGGCCAGCGCGGTTGCCGCCAACCAGGCGACCGGGCAGTGCCACCCGGCGCCCTGAAATCCTGGGGTCATTCCGGGATGCTCTGCAGGTAGTACAGGGCGGTGAGCAAAGTGCTGGGACGCCCAAGGGGTCCGAGCCAGCGGTTGAAAATGGCCTCGATCTCGCCGCTGCGATACAGCGTAGCCAGCGACCGGTCGATCGCGAGGCGGAAATCGGGGTCGCCCCGCGCCAGGACGAGCGCATACGGCTCGACCGAGAAATCCTCATCGAGCACCCGGAGGTTGGAGCCGGCCTTGGATGCGAGGCCCTGACCGATCAGCACGACGCGATCGGATGCGTAACCGTCTACCGCGCCCTGCTGCAGCTTGGCGATACCTTCCTCGGGAGAGCTGACAGCGACCACGGCGAAATTGAGCATGCGGCCCTTCATCGCTGCCTGCAGCGCGCCGGCGGTCGTGGTGGTAGGAACGACGGCCACCTTTTTGCCTTGCAAGTCGGCGAGGCGCAGCATGTCGGAGGCGCTTCGCACCAGCACGGTCGCGCCGTCGACGAACGTCATCAGGCTGAAGTCCACTTCCTGCTGACGCGACAAGGTCCAGGTGGTGGTGCCGCATTCGATGTCCACCCTGTGGTCGCGCACCGCAGGGATGCGCTCCTGCAGCGTGAGCGGGATCCACTCGATGCGCAAGCTCGTCAGATTCAGCTGGCGCTGAATGCTGTGTGCCACGTGCTTGCACAGCTCCACCGAGTAGCCTTGCGGCCCCTTGTCGTCCGCGAACGAGAAGGGCGGTGCGTCTCGCAGGTGGCCCAGGCGGATCACGCCGTTCTTCTGGATTGTGCTCAACGCGCCGCCGTCGCCGTACGCGGCGGCCAATGGCAGGATCAGGACGAGTGCAAGAGCGAAGCGTGTCATGGCGGAAGTGGAGCGGTTTGAAGGTTGAAGGCGCGATCATACTCCATGGCGAACGGCTACCGGACCACTGCCAGTCCCAGCCTGAACTGGGACTTCAGGCGTTGATTGTAGGAGAGGAGGCTCTCGCCGTAGCCGTCGAAGTACTGCAGCAGCAGGTAGCCGTTCAAGTTGCCGAACGTCAGGCCCGGCAGGGGATAGGTGACGTCCACCTGCGTGCCGAATCCGGCTGAGCCCTTGCGCCCCCAGATCTTGAATTGCCAGCTGTCGTCCTTGCCGTATGCGACTTCCAGCTCTGCGTAGCCACGATAGTCGGCGATATCCGGGTTGTCCGTCGTGTTCAGGTAGGCGAGCAGCTTCGGCGCGATGGTCCAATGCCAATCGGTGCGCTCGCCTAAAGTAAAGATCGGTTTCACATAGGCGGTGCTCACGCTGCGCGAGTCTTCGCCGCTGCGGCCATTGGACTCGTGGCCGAGACCGGTTTCGAGCCCCAGACGCACGCTGCGTCCGCTCGACTCCCAGATCTGGGGGCTGTAGTAGAACAGTCGCGGCTGGTAGCTCGTGTCGTAGAACGGGGACGATGTCTCGTTCAGGTTCCAGATGGACATCTGCGTGTAACCAAAGTACAGGTCGTGAAGAAACGGCGTGCGGCGTGCGAGCGGGGAATCGTCGGTGAAGAACTGCAGCTTCAGGCTGAGTTGAAACTTGGATGTCGTTTCGGACGTTGTGCCTATGCCGAGGGCGAAATACATCGGATCGTAGGCGCTGAGCGCCGAGAAAAAAGCCGGGGAAGCGGTGCTCGCTGCGGTGCCGGCCGGTTCTTGCGCGGCAGCGGTCGAGGGTGGGGCGACCGCCTGCACCGCGATCATCACGTTGTTCGAGGTAACGTTGCGGACCGCCACGCGCGTTGTGCCCTCGAGCGCGGCGGGCAGGGTACCGGTGTAGCGGATCTTGCGGAACGTCTGCGGCGCCAGCTCGATCGCGGCGGCCGGCGGCTTTGGATCGGCGTCGAAGGTGGCGTTGAAAGCCTGGTGCTCGGTGCTGAAGCGCAGATCGAGCTGCGCCGGGATGGAGACTTCCAGCGGCTGCTTTGTCTCGTTGATGATCATCAGATACACGCTGACCGCCTGGCCCGCCACAGCCGCTTCGCTGGGCGCGAGCAGAATGTACTCAGCGCGCGCGTTGCCCGCGGCAAGGGCGAACGCGAGGGCCAAGAACAGGCAGCGCATCGTGGCGTCGCGGGTCATGAATCTGTCTCAACTCAATATTTGGCGCCTTATACCGTTTCGCAGCGGCCCCGACAACCTCGCGGATTCCCGCACTGACGAATTGGATTGCGTTGCGCCCGGCCCTGGCGGTAGGCTTCGGATATGCGCAGGATCCCGCTCGATACTTACGTGCTTCTAACGGTCGCGCTCGCGGCGGCGGGTTGCGCCTCCACGCGTGTCATCAA
>DASPUW010000143.1:0-2439 GCA_035622675.1 Burkholderiales bacterium
GAAAGCGCCCGTGCCGCGCTCGTGACGCGCGGCTTGGCGGAGATGACGCGTCTCGGCTTGCGCCTGGGTGGACGACAGGAGACTTTCATGGGGCTGTCCGGCGCCGGCGATCTAATTCTGACCTGCACCGGCACGCTGTCGCGCAACCGTCAGGTGGGCTTGCGCCTTGCCGCGGGCCAGTCGCTGGCCGACACACTCCGGGAGCTCGGTCATGTCGCCGAAGGCGTGCACAGCGCCCGCGAAGTGCTCAAGCTGGCGCAGGCCGTGGGGGCAGACATGCCTATCGTCTCGGCCGTGTCCGATGTGCTCGACCAGCGTCTGACGCCGCAAGCCGCTGTGGACCAACTGCTGTCGCGCGATCCCAAGCCCGAGCACCGCGCCTGACCCGCTGGCGCAGCGGCGAGTCAAAGTCCCCCGGCGAAGCCCGACTGTCGCCAGGCCTCGTAGACCACCACCGCCACTGCGTTCGACAGATTTAGGCTGCGGCTCCCGGACCGCATCGGCAGCCTGAGGCAGCGGTCAGGCGCGAATCCTGCAAGGACGTGCCGCGGCAATCCGCTGGCCTCCGGCCCGAACAGGAAAGTATCCCCCGACGCGTAGTTCTGGGCGTCGTAGCGCCTTTTCCCCTTCGTGCTGAACGCGAACCAGCGGTGTCCGACCAGCTTCGTCTGGCAAGCGCTCCAGTCATCGTGCACCTGGAGCTCGGCGTACTCGTGATAGTCGAGACCAGCGCGCCGCAGGTCCCGGTCGGCGAGCCGGAATCCCAGCGGACGGACCAGGTGAAGCTGTGCGCCGGTGTTGGCGCACAGGCGAATGACATTGCCCGTGTTCGGTGGGATTTCGGGCTGATACAGGACAACGTGGAACATGGCGGTTGGACCAAGGGATGCGTTAAAGATCAATGACCTCTGATCCGATTTAGCGGAAGGTGTTCGAATGGCGGCGAACCACGTTTTGGGGCTCGAGGGTGCGATGCCGAGACCGGAAAAGGTCCGGCTGGGCGAGATTCTATTGCAGCAAGGCCTGCTGACCGAGGCGCAACTGCAACAGGCGCTCGACGACCAGCGCAAGAGCGGTCGCAAGCTCGGTCGTGTCTTCGTGGAAAAAGGCTTCGTGTCCGAAGACCAGATTTCCACCGCTCTAGCGCGTCAGCTGCAGGTACCGTTCGTCAACCTCAGGCACTTCTCGCTCAAGCCCGAAATCGCGATGCGCCTGCCGGAAACGCAGGCGCGCCGCTTCCGCGCCATCGTGCTGGAGGACGCCGGTTCTCATTACCGCGTGGCGATGGCTGACCCCACTGATCTCTTCGCTTACGACGAGATCGCTCGCGTGCTCAAACGCGACATCCAGCTTGCGGTGGTGAGCGAGAGCGTGCTGGTGCAGACCATCGACCGCGTCTACCGGCGCACGGAGCAGATCACCGGGCTGGCGCAGGAGCTGGGGCAGGAGATCGGTGATGGCGGCGTCGATTTCGCGGCGCTCGGCCTCGGCACCACGGTCGATGACGCGCCAGTCGTGCGTCTGCTGCAGACCGTGTTCGAGGATGCCGTCGGCGTGAGGGCGTCGGACATCCACATTGAGCCGCAGGAAACCAAGCTCATCATCCGGTTCCGCATCGACGGCGTGCTGCACGTGCAGACCGAGGCGGACCCCAAGATCGCCTCGGCGCTGGTGTTGCGACTCAAGCTCACTTCCGGACTGGACATCTCGGAAAAGCGCCTGCCCCAGGATGGACGCTTCAACATACGAGTGCGCAGTGCTCAGATCGACGTGCGCATCTCCACTATGCCGACGCAATTTGGCGAGTCGGTGGTGATGCGTTTGCTCAATCAGAGCAGCGGGCTGCTCGGGCTGGACCGCCTCGGAATGCCCGCCGGCATCCTTGCGCGCATACGCGAGATCGTGCATCGGCCGAGCGGCATGGTGCTGGTGACGGGTCCCACCGGCAGTGGCAAGACCACCACGTTGTACGCCGCGCTGGAACAGATCAATACCGCAGAGCGCAAGATCATCACCGTGGAAGACCCAGTCGAATACCGTCTCCCACGCATCAACCAGGTCCAGGTGCAGGAAAAGATCGACCTGAACTTCAGCCGCATCCTGCGCTCGGCGCTGCGTCAGGATCCCGACGTCATTCTCGTGGGTGAAATGCGTGACCAGGAGACGGTGGAGGTGGGATTGCGCGCGGCGATGACAGGCCACATGGTGCTGTCCACGCTGCATACCAACGACGCGATCAGCACGCCTGTCCGGCTGCTCGACATGGGCGCTCCTCGTTACATGGTCGCGATGTCGCTCCATCTCGTGCTGGCGCAGCGCCTGGTGCGGCTCACTTGCGAAAGTTGCGCGCAGGAATACCGCCCGCTGCCGGCGGAGCACGAATGGCTGCGCCACGAGCTGGGGGAAGCGGTGGACGCACACCGTTACCTTAAAGGAGTC
>DASPUW010000144.1:0-7679 GCA_035622675.1 Burkholderiales bacterium
CGGCAAGCTCTATCTGATCGACGAGGCACTGACGCCCGACTCCTCGCGCTTCTGGCCTGTCGAGCAGTATCGTCCAGGACACAATCCGCCGAGCTTCGACAAGCAGTACGTGCGCGATTGGCTCGAGGCGCAGCAGTGGAACAAGACGCCGCCCGCTCCCGCGCTGCCGCTCGATGTGCTGGTCAAGACCGCGGAGAAATACCGCGAGGCTCTACGCCTGCTGACTGCGTGACCACTGTGTTTTCTCGCCGCCTCTCAGAGTGGGGGACATTTGTTTCTCCCCGCCTTTCACGAGGCGGGGTGGCGCGAGAGCGACGGGGTGGTGTGGGGGAATGCATTCTCGATGTAGATTTTAACTTCGTGTTCCTTCGAGTCCTTCGTGGTAGATGAGTTTCGCCTCTGACTCCGAAATCGCGCATGCCGTCGAAATACTCCGCGCCGGTGGCTTGGTTGCATTTCCGACCGAAACGGTCTACGGTTTAGGCGCAGACGCCTCCAACCCCGCCGCTTTGCACCGACTTTACGAAGCGAAGGGCCGCCCGACCAGCCATCCCGTCATCGTGCATGTCCGTGGTGCTAGCGACCTCCCGCGCTGGGCGCGTGAAGTTCCCCCCGTAGCTTTGCGTTTGACCGGGCGCTTCTGGCCCGGCCCGCTGACGCTCGTCCTCAAACGAGCAGCAGGCGTGCTCGATCAAGTGACGGGCGGTGAAGATACAGTGGGATTGCGCGTACCCGCGCATCCGATCGCGCAGCGCCTGCTGCACGCTTTCGGCGGTGGCATCGCAGCACCTTCCGCCAACCGCTTCGGACGCTTGAGCCCAACGACCGCGCAGCACGTGTGCGACGAGCTAGGCGACACAGTCGACCTCATTCTCGACGGTGGCGCGTGCGAGGTTGGCATCGAGTCCACCATCATCGACCTCTCGCGCGGCACACCAGTACTGCTGCGTTCCGGACGGATCAGCACTGCGGACATCGAAGCAGCAACCGGCGTGAAAGTAGCGCAGCGCACATCAGCGTCGCCGCGCGCGCCAGGAACTTTGGCAGCTCACTATGCGCCGCGGACTCCGCTAATACTGGCTGCGGCTAGTGATTTCGAGCGGGTTATACGCGAGCAAGCTGCATCCGGTCGAATCGCGGTACTCGCGTTCCATCCTCAGCCGCCGAATTCGCACGCGTCGCTTTGGCAGATCGGAGCCACTGATGCGCATGTATACGCGCACGACCTGTACACGCTGCTCCGTGTGCTCGACAGGTCCGGCTGCGTTCGCATCGTGGTGGAAGCGCCACCGGAGCGCGCCGAGTGGAATGCCGTGCGCGACAGGCTCATGCGTGCCGCCACAGGCAGCGGCGGTGCAAACGGCACGTGACGGCCCTTGGGTGACGCTTGGGCGGAGGTCTGTTCAAGACCGCGGCCAATCGTCGTCGGCAAGGCAACGGCCAGTGCCCGACACGTTCATGCCGCTCCTTGCCCAATAGAGCACAATTTTGAGGTTTATTTATCATGAGGAACCTCGTGAGAAACCCACAGGCATAAACCCAGACGAGTGAGAGGGTTATCATGAGACCTACTTGTAGTTTTGTAGTTAGTCATGGCTCGCACGTCGCCACCCACTGAGAGGCTGGAGTCACTATCCGAGTTCATCTCTTGGTTGGAAGAGTTATTCCCAGACACTGATGATCTCTTGTTCAGGGGGCAGAGCCGGGATTGGCCGATGTTGCCCAAGATCGCGCGACTTCACCTTAGGCCGAAGGCAACTCTGTTGGAAACCGAGCAACGACTGCTCGCCAACTTCAAGCTTCAAGCGTTGTCCTTCCTCGATCTGGTTCCCGATACCGATTGGGGCGGTCAGATGGAACTCACCGTTTTACGGAATCGAGGGCCAGGGTTGGTTCCTCAACTTCCATTGCTTCACGAACTACGTCAAGGTAGCTTTCTTCCGCGGCGCGTCGCTGCGCCCTGTGCCCCCTGGCTACTCCAAGCACAAGGACGCGCGCTACCTCGACATCTACAAGGATGGGTGGCTCGACGAAGCTCAGTTTGCCGCTTGGGTGAAGCAAGCCAGCCGATTGCCTGCCTGGGGCAAGGCCTAAGTCAGGAAAATTGTTACGAGGGTCGGCGCCGCATCCGCGCCGTTTCAGGTGCCAGCCAAGTGCGGCCTGGGTATGCGCTCGACCTTCGGGCTCGTCTGCGTTGCCGGCGCTGCGAGGAAATCCAGGGCGGCTTGCACTCCGCCCTTGCGCATCGGCACTCCCGCGAGCAAAAGCGCCATCTCTACGCCGCAAAGCGTGCCGGCCAGCATGAGCTCGTTGAAGTGACCGAGATGCCCGATGCGGAACACCTTGCGCTGCATCTTTCCTAGCCCGGTGCCCAGTGACAGGTCGAAGCGCTCCAGTGCGATTTCGCGCACACGGTCGGCGTCGTGTCCTTGGGGCAGCAGTACGGCAGTCAGGGAGTTGCTGTACTCGAGCGGTTCCGCGCACAGGATCTCGAGACCCCAGGCGCGCACTGCGCAGCGCGTCGCCTCAGCCAGGTGGGCATGCCGCGCGAATACGTTCTCGAGACCTTCTTCCTGCAGCATGCGCAACGCCTCTCGCAAGCCGTACAGCAGGTTGGTGGCGGGCGTATAGGGGAAGAATCCAGCTTTGTTCGACGTTAGCATCTCCTCCCAGTTCCAGTAGGAGCGCGGCAGCCGCGCCGATTTGGAGGCGCCTAATGCCTTGTCACTGACCGCGTTGAAGCTCAGTCCTGGCGGCAGCATTAGGCCTTTCTGCGAGCCACCTACAGTCACGTCCACGCCCCATTCGTCCATGCGGTAGTCGATCGAGGCGAGCGACGAGATAGTGTCCACCATTAGCAGCGCTGGATGCGCGGTTCGGTCCAGCGCGCGCCGCAC
Organism: Burkholderiales bacterium; assembly: GCA_035622675.1. Classification (GTDB taxonomy): domain Bacteria; phylum Pseudomonadota; class Gammaproteobacteria; order Burkholderiales; family SHXO01; genus SHXO01. The sequence continues at coordinate 2,898 of DASPUW010000144.1, forward strand.
TTCGGCGACACGCGTCACCGCTCCGGTGGAGGTTTCGTTATGCACTACGCACACCGCTTTGATGGCGTGAGCGCGGTCCTGCGCCAGGCGCTCTTCGATCGCTGCAGGATCCGCTCCGTGCCGCCAGTCGCCCGGGATCAGATCGACGTCGAGCCCGAGCCGACCGGCCATGCGCTGCCACAGCGACGCGAAGTGGCCGGTTTCGTACATCACCACCCGCTCGCCCGGCGAGAGCGTGTTGACCAGAGCAGCTTCCCATGCCCCTGTGCCCGAAGCGGGGTAGATGATTACGGGGTGTTTGGTCTGGAAGACTTCTTTGAGGCCTTGGAGGACCTCGACGCCTAGCGCGGCGAACTCCGGGCCGCGATGGTCGATGGTGGGATTGTCGATCGCGCGCAGCACGCGGTCGGGAACGTTGGTCGGGCCCGGGATCTGTAGAAAGTGACGGCCGGAGTGGAAGGTCATGGGCGGCTCTTACGGTGAGGTAGCGGTCCAGCGTACCACCGAAACCGGCTCTGGTACTCAACCGGGCATTTACCCCACACCGCCCCGTCACCTTCGGTGCCACCCCGCCTCGTGAGAGGCGGGGAGAGATATTCGACCATTCCGCCCCGTCGCAGCAGACGAACCCCGCACCGCCCCGGCGCAGCAGAAAAACAAGTCCCTCTCCCCTTGCGGGAGAGGGTAGGGTGAGGGCGGCGTCACCACGCCTCAAGGCGGGGAGAAACACACCGGTAAGGTAAGATGACGGGATAAGTCGATGAATGTCCGCAGATCCGGAGCATGAACGCCCCAGCGGTACCGATCCAGATCCATCGGCGTGACGCAGTCCGCTCGGCGTTCGAGCAGCGCCTGCGCAAGGAAGTCGATGGCGAAGTGCTGTTCGATGCTTTCTCGCGCGGGCGCTACAGCACCGATGCCTCCATCTATCAGATCGAGCCGGTCGGCGTGGTGGTCCCGCGAAGCGAAGCTGCGGCGCTCACCGCGCTCGAGATCGCGGTCGAGGAAGGCGTCCCCATCCTTCCGCGCGGCGCGGGAACCTCCCAGTGCGGCCAGACCGTAGGCGCGGCGCTGGTCATCGATCACTCCAAGTATCTCAACGATATCGTCGCTTTCGACGCGCAGGCGCGCGAGGTCACGGTGCGGCCCGGCGTCGTGCTCGATCGGCTAAATGCGTTCCTCAGACCGCACGGGCTGTGGTTCCCGGTCGATGTGTCGACTTCGGGCCAGGCCACTCTCGGCGGCATGGCCGGAAACAACTCGTGCGGCTCGCGCTCGGTGCGGTACGGCAACATGGTGCACAACGTTGTTGCGATCGAGGCCTGGCTCGCGGGCGGCGAAGAGATGACGTTCGGGCCGGCGCAGGGGGCCGAGCACGCTAGTGGCGCGTACGGCGCGCTCGTCGACAAGATCCACGCTATCGCGCAGCGCGAAGCAGGCGAGATCGATGCGCGCTGGCCCAAAGTCCTGCGGCACGTGCAGGGCTACAACCTGGACATGGTGCTCCCGCGCGCACCACACAGCCTCGCTCATCTGCTCGTGGGCTCGGAAGGAACGCTCGCTTACTTTAAGCGGCTGCGCTTGAAGCTGGCGCCCATCCCCGAGCACAAGGTGCTGGGCGTGTGCCACTTCCCGAGCTTCTACCGCGCGATGGAGCTCACGCAGCACATCGCCAAGCTGAACCCGGACGCCGTCGAGCTTGTCGATCGTACGATGATCGATCTCGCGCGCGGCAGCGCCGCCTATCGTCCGATCGTCGAGCGTTTCCTGAAAGGCGAGCCCGAGGCGATCCTGCTGGTCGAGTTCGCGGGCGAGGACAAGGCCACGCAGGTGGCAAGGCTCCAGCAGCTGACGACGATGCTGGCGGACCTTGGCCTGCCGGATTCGGTCGTGCAGGTGACCGATGTCGCGCTCCAGCGCGACATCTGGGAGGTGCGCAAGGCCGGCCTCAATATCATGATGTCGATGAAGGGCGACGGCAAGCCGGTGTCCTTCATCGAGGACTGCGCGGTGCCGCTCGAGCATCTTGCGGAGTACACGGACCAGCTCACGCGCATCTTCGAGAAGCACGGCACCAAGGGCACGTGGTATGCGCACGCCTCGGTCGGCACGCTGCACGTGCGGCCGGTGCTGAACATGAAGACCGACGGCGCGCACAAGATGCGGGCCATTGCCGAGGAAGCCTGCGCGCTGGTCCAGCGCTACAAGGGCGCCTACTCGGGCGAGCACGGCGACGGCTTGGTGCGCTCCGAGTGGATCGAGCCGATCCTCGGCGCCCGCCTGACGCACGCGCTAGCAGAAGTGAAGGCGCTGTTCGACCCCAAAGGGCTGATGAATCCCGGCAAGATCGTCCGGCCGACGCGCATGGACGATGCCTCGCTGTTTCGCTTCAAGCCCGGTTACGCCGCCAGCAAGCTCGACACGGCGCTCGACTGGAGCGAATGGGGCGGGTTCGACCGCGCGGCCGAGATGTGCAACAACAACGGCCATTGCCGCAAGTTCGACGCCGGCACGATGTGTCCTTCGTTCCGAATCACCGGTGACGAGCAGCACCTGACGCGCGGCCGCGCCAATACGCTGCGTCTAGCACTGTCCGGGCAGCTCGGGCCTGACGCGCTCACCTCGCCGGCCATGCACGACACGCTTGCGTTGTGCGTGAGCTGCAAGGGCTGCCGGCGGGAATGTCCCACCGGCGTGGACATGGCGCGCATGAAGATCGAGGTGCTGCATCATCATGTGCGGCGTCACGGTTTGAGCGGACGCCAGCGGCTGATAGCCTTTCTGCCGCGCTATGCGCCCTGGGCATCTCGCCTCGCGCTGGTGATGAACTTGCGCAATCGCATCCCCGCGCTCGCACAGCTCGGCGAGCGATGGTTTGGAATTGCCGCGCGCCGCCCGCTGCCGAAGTGGCGTCGGGATGTTTTTTTGCGCAGCGCTGCTCGCGGAGCTTCCAGGACAACGAAGCCCGCCGCGCGCGTCGCTTTGCTGGCAGACACCTTCAACAACTATTTCGAGCCGGACAATTTGCATGCAGCAAGCGAGGTGCTGCAGGCTGCCGGTTTCGAAGTGAAGACGCTGCGCGCACCAGATAGCGGACGCCCGCTGTGCTGCGGCCGCACTTTCCTGGCGGCAGGGCTGGTCGACGAGGCACGCGCTGAAATGCGGCGCTTGATCGACGCGGCGAAGCCCCTGGCCGAGCGTGGCATACCCATCATCGGTCTCGAGCCTTCGTGCTTGTTCACCTTGCGCGACGAGATGGCAGCGCTGTTTCCGCGTGCTGAGGTTGAAGTGCTGTCGCGCCAGGCACGGCTGTTCGAGGAGTTTCTCGCGCAGCAGCACGCGGCGGGGCGGCTCGAATTGCCCCTCGCGAGCCAGCCGGGCAAGCGGGCGTTGCTGCACGGCCACTGTCACCAGAAGGCGTTCGGCGCAATGTCCGCCGTCGAACGAGTGGTCCGCCTGATTCCCGGGCTCGAAGTTGAAACCGTGACGTCGAGCTGTTGCGGCATGGCGGGCTCGTTCGGCTACGAAGCGGAGCACTTCGACGCGTCGATGAAGATGGGCGAGCTGAGCCTGCTGCCGCGCGTGCGAGCCGCGTCGCCCGATGCTCTCATCCTGGCCGATGGCACGAGCTGCCGCCACCAGATCCGGGACGGCTCCGGGCGCGAAGCCGTGCACGTGGCACGCGTGCTGCGGGCCGCGCTCGAGGGCGTGCAGACGGCGCGCGCGAGATGAAACGGGCCAGCGTCATCTTCGGTTTTGTGGTGCCGGCGCTGTGCAACGTCGGCCTGGCCATCTGGCTCGTTTTGCATCTCATGCGGAGCCAGCCCTATGGGCGCGACTTGAGCTTCCGCACCTTCGTTTGGTTCTACGGCGTCGGCGGGCTAGCGATCGTGCTGTCGTGCGCCGCCGCGTTTCTGCTGCTTGCCACCGAGCAGCCGCTGGCCACGAACGTGGGCGTGCGCCGGCGGTGGGTGGCGGTGGCGTTGATCAACACCTGCGTTCCGAGCTTGCTCATCCTTGCGCTCATCTTCTGGCGGTAAACAGTTTTTTCCCCGCCTCTCACGAGGCGGGGTGGCGCCGATAGCGCCGGGGTGGTGTGGTGCAGGGCACTTTCGAGAAGGTGAGCGATGGAATCTAAATGGAAGTTTCACGGCGTGCGCGTGGTGAGGGGCACCGAGCTCGACCCGAACACGGCGCAGACGCCGGGCATGAACCGCGCGGCCGCCATCACCAACGCCCGCGCCGGCGCGGAGAAGCTATGGGCCGGGACGGTCGTCATCCACCCCAAGGCAAAAACGGGTGCGCACCACCACGGTGAGGTGGAAAGCGTGATTTACGTGGTGAGCGGCAAGGCCCGCATGCGCTGGGGGGACCGCCTCGAGTTCGTGGCCGAAGCCGGGCCGGGCGATTTCATCTATGTGCCGCCGTTCGTGCCACACCAAGAGATCAACGCGAGCGACGAGGAGCCCTTGTCCTGCGTGCTGGTGCGCAGCGGCCAGGTGCCGGTCGTGGTCAATCTGGATATTCCGGCGGTCGAGAAACCGGAGCAGGTGCACTGGGTGGATAACATCCACCCTGATCCGAGCGCGGCGCAGTAACTAGTGCCGATCGCGCTCTGCGCGGTCGGTGCCGGACGAATCAAGCCGGTGCTCGAGCTCGCCGATGTATGCAGCGAGCGTGTTGCCCGCGTGTTCGATGTCCGTGCGTAGGGCTTGCTCGGCAGCGTCCACGCGCGACACGAGCTTGGCGTCGGCGTCCGCGCTGAAAGCGCGCAGCGCTGTC
>DASPUW010000145.1:0-3125 GCA_035622675.1 Burkholderiales bacterium
GCCGCCTCGATCTCGACGATATGTTTGCCCAGTTCCTCTACCAGTGCCCGCGGGGCACCTCGGCGCACGATCTTGCCCGTGTTGATGAAAGCAACCTGGTCGCAGCTGTCGGCCTCTTCCAGATAGTGCGTGGTCAACAGGACTGTCATGCCGCTTGCAGCGCGCAGTCGCTCGATAAAGCGCCAGATCCTGCGCCGGTTGGGCAGGTCGAGGCCGATGGTGGGCTCGTCGAGGAATAGAATGCGGGGCCGATGCAGCACGCCGCGCACGATGTCGAGGGCGCGGCGCATGCCGCCCGACAACGAGCCGACCGGGCGCTCGCGCTTGTCGTTCAGGTCGAACAGCTCGAGCAGCTCGCGGCTGCGCTCCTCGATAACCGCTGGCGCGAGGTCGTACAGCAGCCCCGCGAACCGCAGGTTTTGCTGGATTGAAAGGGTGCGGTCGAGCGCGGACTCCTGGAACACCAGGCCGATCGATGCGCGCACGGCGACCGGATCGCGAATGACGTCGCGTCCTGCGACCTGCACGCTCCCGGCGGAAGGGCGCACCAGGGTGGACAGCATGTGTATGGTGGTGGTCTTGCCCGAGCCGTTCGGGCCGAGCAGCCCGAAGAACTGGCCAGCGGGTAGCTCCAGCTCGAGGCGATCCACCGCCAGGATATCGCCGTAGCGCTTGGTCAGACCGTGCGCACGCACGGCGAGGTCGAACGCGACCGCGCTGGTGTCGTTCATGGCGGCGATTCTACCGCCGGCAGACGCTAGCGCACGGGAGCGGTTTCGGGCTGCGTCTTTTTCTCGCTGAGGCGGCGCGAGTTCTTGTCGTCGCGGAACACGATCGGCTGCACTTTGACCTGCGGGCCCGCCGTCTGCGCCCGCGCCACCACATCGGTGATCAAACCGTGGTTGGGAGACAGGTCGCAGACCGGATCGGTATTGGTCGCATCGCCGGTCAGCATGTAAGCCTGGCAGCGGCAGCCGCCGAAATCCTTGACCTTGTCCGGGCAGCTGCGGCACGGCTCCTTCATCCAACTGTCACCACGATACGCATTGAAGCCAGGCGACTCGTACCAGATCCAGCGCACGTCGTGATCGCGCACGTTGGGGAAGGTAAGGCCCGGCAGCATCCTGGCCTCGTGGCAGGGCAAGGCCAGGCCGTCGGCCGCGACGTTGAGAAAGACCGAGCCCCATCCGTTCATGCACGCCTTGGGCCGATTCGCGTAGTAGTCGGGCACCACGAAGTACAGCTTCATCTTGTTGCCCACGCGTGCGCGGAACTGGTTGGTGATTTCCTCCGCGCGCCGCAGTTGTTCGCTGCTCGGGAGCAGCTGATCGCGGTTGAGCAGAGCCCACGCGTAGTACTGCGTGTTCGCGAGCTCGACGTGCTCGGCGCCCATCGCCTCCGCCATGTCCAGGATGGCCTGGATGTGGTCGATGTTGAGGCGGTGCAGCACGACGTTGAGCACCATCGGATACTCGTACTGCTTGATCAGCTTCGCTACCTTGGACTTCAGCTCGAAGGTGCGGGTGCTGCTCAGGAAATCGTTCAGCTCGCGCGTCGAATCCTGGAACGAGAGCTGGATCTGGTCGAGCCCGCCCTCCTTGAACGCGGCGATGCGTTTCTCTGTCAGCCCGACGCCGGAAGTCAGCAGGTTGCTGTAGTAGCCCAGACGATGGGCCTCCGCGATCATCACCTCCACGTCGTCGCGCATGAGCGGCTCGCCGCCGGAGATGCCGAGCTGGACCGCGCCCAGCTCGCGAGCCTGGCGCAGCACGCGCAGCCATTCGTCTGTGGTCAGCTCCGGTCCGGAGCGCGCGTAGTCGACCGGGTTGTAGCAGTAGACGCAGTGCAGCGGACAGCGGAAGGTGATCTCGGCGTTGAGCCAGAGCGGGTTCGTCACCTTGGTTTCACGCGGCTTGCCCGGCGCGGATCCAGCCTCTTGCATGGGCCACCTCCAGAAAATCCATCACGTCCTGGCGCAACTCGACGCCGGGGAATGCCTGCTGCAGGTCCTGCACGATGCCGCTCACCGTGGTCTTGCCGTCCACGCGCTTCATGATCTCCGCTGCGCTGCCAGACAGCTTGATCATGCCTTCGGGGTAGAGCAGCACGAACGAGTCCTGTGCCGGCTCCCACTGCAGGCGGTATTGCCGCTCGAGCGCGCACACGTCGTCAAACGCGATCCGGCGCTCACTCATCGGGCATCGCGGTGCCGGCGCCGAGGCGCTCGGGACCGATCCCATAGGCGATCTGCATGGCGTCCAGCATCGACCACAGGATGTCGAGCTTGAACTGCAGAATGTCGAGTGCGCGCTGCTGCTGTGCCCGCGTCGTGAAGTGCTCCAGCGTGACGCGCAGTCCATGGTCGACGTCGCGCCGTGCTTCGGACAGGCGCTTGCGGAAATAGGCGTAGCCGGACTGGTCGATCCACGGGTAGTGCTGCGGCCAGTTGGCCAGGCGCTCTTTGTGGATCTCGGGTGCGAAGAGCTCAGTCAAGCTCGAGCACACAGCCTCCTGCCAGGGCGCGCGGCGCGCGAAGTTCACGTACGCGTCGATGGCGAAGCGCACGCCCGGCAGCACGTACTCGAGCGAGGCGATATCCGCGCGCTTCAGCCCGCACGCTTCACCCAGCCAGACCCAGGCTTCGATGCCGCCCTCGTCGCCTTGCGTGCCATCGTGATCGAGGATGCGTTGTATCCACAGGCGCCGATGCTCGCGGTCGGGCATGTTCGACAAGAGCGCGGCGTCCTTGATCGGGATGCTGATCTGGTAGTAGTAGCGGTTGTACACCCAGCCCTGTATCTGCTCCTTGGTCAGCTTGCCGCTGTTCATCGCCACCTGATACGGATGGTAGATGTGATAGCGCTTCCCCTTCGCCCGCAAGTGCTGCTCGAACTCGTCGCGGCTCCAGGGAGAGCGATCTTGCCGGGCCGGATTTTCAGGTGCGCCCATGATTCTCTCCTACAGGACGAACTCCATTCCGTCGTACGCCACTTCGATTCCCGCGCGAGCAAGCTCCGCGCGCTCGGGCGAATCCTCGTCCAGGATGGGATTGGTGTTGTTGATGTGGATCAAAATTTTGCGCGCTGCGCGCAGCGGCTGCAACACACGGATCATCCCGTGCTCGC
>DASPUW010000146.1:0-10952 GCA_035622675.1 Burkholderiales bacterium
GGATTGCGGCAGCCGCAATCCGCGATCGGCGCTAGCGCTGCTCCCCCTCACCCCGGCCCTCTCCCGCAAGGGGAGAGGGAGGCGGGATGCACGTCGGTTCAGTCGGCAGACGGGGCCGGCTGTTGCAGGTGCACCGCCGGCATCTCCCTGCCCCGCTCGAACAGCAGATACAGGATCGGCAACACGATCAAAGTGAGAAGAGTGGCGCTGATCAGGCCGCCGATCACCACCAGCGCCAGCGGCCTCTGCGTCTCGGAACCGATGCTGGTGGAAAGCGCCATCGGCAGCAACCCCAGCATCGCCAGCAGGGCCGTCATCAGCACAGTGCGCAGCCGCACCTCTGCCCCTTCGGTGACCGAGCGCTCCGGCGTGAGGCCGCTCGCGCGCAGCTGATTGAAATAGGTGACCATGACCACGCCGTTGAGCACCGCCTGGCCGAAAAGCGCGATGAAGCCGATGGCGGCCGATACCGACAGAGGCGTTCTGGTCGCGTACAGCATGACAACGCCGCCGATGAGCGCGAAAGGAATGTTGAGCACGATCAGCACGGCGTGACGCAGCGATTTGAATGCGTTGAACAGCAGCAGGAAGATGATCAGAATGCTGAGCGGAACGATGATCGACAGGCGCTCCATCGCCCGCTTCTGGTTCTCGAACTCGCCCGACCAGGAAATCGCGTACCCCTCGGGCAGCTGTACCTGGCTCGCCACGCGCGCCTGCATGTCCGCCACCACGCTTCCCATGTCGCGGTCCTTGATGAACACGCCGATCGACAGCACGCGCTGGCCGTTCTCCCGGCTGATGTTCATCGCGCCGCCGGCCGTGCGGAAATTGGCGACCTGCGATAGCGGTATGAACTGACCGTCGGGCGTGCTGACCAGGATGTCGCCCATTTTGTCGAGGAGCCTCTCCGCCTCGCGGACGCGCACGACGACGCCGAAGCGCCGCTCGCCCTCCCAGATCTGAGTGGCGGCGCGTCCACCGAGCGCCGTTTCGATCACATCGTCGATATCCGCCACGTTCAGCCCGTAGCGGGCAGCGCGCTCGCGATCGACCTCGATCATCACCTGCGGCAGCTCGCCCTCGCGGTCGATGAAGGCGCGTACGACGCCAGGCACACCGCGCACCGCCTCCAGCGTTTTTTTGCCCTGCTCTTTGAGCACACCGAGGTCGTCGCCCGCCACCTTGATCACGATCTGGCCGTCGATCTGCGAGATGCTCTCGAGCACGTTGTCGCGGATCGGCTGCGAGAAGCTGGTGTCCAGCCCCGGCAGATTCTGATCGAGGAGACGGTCCATCTGATCGAGCAGCTGGCGCTTGGTGACGCCCTTGCGCCACTGGGACTCCGGCTTCAGGTCCACCAGCAGCTCGGCCATGCTGATGAGCTTGGGATCGGTGCCATCCTCGGGGCGGCCGGTCTTGGAGATGACCGTGTTGACTTCGGGAATGGTGTGAAGCAGCGCTCGAACCTTGCCGAGCAACGCCTGCGCTTCCGACACGGACACGCTCGCGGGCATGGGCAGGTTGATCCAGATCGACCCTTCGTTGAGCTCCGGCAGGAACTCGCTGCCCAGCCGGGGCACGAGCGCAAGGCTCGCAGCCAGAGCCGCGGCAGCCGCGACCAGCACCGGTGTCTTGTGTGCAAGCGCCCAGCCGAGGATTGGGCGGTAGAACGCCTTGCTGCGCCGGACGAGCCAGTTATCTTCGTGGGGGATTCGCTTTCCGAGCAGGAGCAGACACAGCAGCGGCACGAGGGTCAGCGATACAACGAGGGAGCCGACCAGAGCAGAGCTCACTGACCATGCCATGGGCGCGAAGATCCGCCCCTCGTGGCGCTGCAGCGTGAAGATGGGGATGTTGGCGGCGATGATGATCAGCATCGAGAACAACGTGGGCCGCCCTACCTCCAACGTCGCCTCCAGGACCCGAGCGGTGCGGCGCTCCCGATGCGTCTCGCCGCTGCCCTGCGACAGGTTGCGGAAGATGTTCTCCACCACGATCACCGCGCCGTCGACGATGATGCCGAAGTCCATCGCGCCGAGCGAAAGCAGGTTGGCAGGAATGCCCACCCACGTCAGGCCGAGGAACGTGGCCAGCAGCGACAGCGGGATGACCAGAGCGACGATCGCTGCGGCTCGCAGATTGCCAAGGAACAGCAGCAGCACCAGGGTGACCAGCGCGGCACCCTCGGCCAGATTGGTGAACACGGTCCGTAGCGTCTTGCCGATCAGCCAGGTGCGATCGTAGAAGGAAACGATCTGCACGCCCTTGGGCAGCACGTAGTGGTTGAGGTGATCGATCTTTGCCTTGAGGGCTTTCAGCACGCGCGACGGATTCTCGCCCTGGCGCATCAGCACCACGCCCGTCACCACGTCGTCGTCGGCGTCTTGGCCCACTATGCCCTGCCGCGGAACGGACCCGACGTTGACCTCCGCGATGTGCTTGACCATGACGGGCGTGCCGTTGCGTGACGCGACGACCACGTCGCCGATCTCCGAGGCATCGCGGAACATGCCGATGCCGCGGATGAGATACTGCTGCCGTCCCTGCTCGACGTAGCTGCCGCCGGCGTTGGCGTTGCCGTTGGACAGCGCCTGAAACAGCTGCTGCAGCGTCACGCGGTACAGCTTCATGCGCGCCAGGTCGGGATTCACCTCGTACTGCTTGATGAGGCCGCCCATCGTGACGATGTCGGCCACCCCAGGAACCTGTTTGAGCTGGCGTTCGACCGTCCAATCTTCGATGGTGCGCAGCTGCATCGGGCTCAAACCGTCTCCGCGCAAACGATAGCGGTACACCTCGCCGATGGCGGTCGAGAGCGGCGCCAGCGACGGCGTAACGCCGTTGGGCAGATCCGCGTCGCGCAGCCGCTCGGCAACCTGCTGTCGTGCGAAGTACGGCGTGGCACGGTCGTCGAACGTCAGGATCAGATACGACAGGCCGAACTGTGTGTGCGAGAACATGCGGACGGCATTGGGCAGTCCCGCCAGGGCCACCTCCAGCGGAATGGTGACCTGCTTCTCCACCTCTTCCGCGGCACGGCCCGGGAAGAGCGTGATGACGGTAACCTGTGTGTCGGAGACGTCGGGGAACGCCTCGATCGGCAGCTGGAGGAACGCCGCGATGCCGGCACCCACGAACAGCAGAGTTCCGAGCAGGACGAACAACGGCTGCCGCAGGCAAAAAGAGACGACCGCCTTGATCATGCGCTCAGCGCTTCGGCCTTCGGCGGCACTGGCTCAGCCGCCGCCCTCGCTCGTTACCAGCTGCTGAAGGAGAAGTGAGCCACCTGTCACGACCCGCTGGCCGGCCGCGAGCCCGGAGCGGACCGCCACGTGCCCATCGACTTCGCCGGCACGGCTCACTTCGGTGCGCTGATAGCGGCCGTGTCCCTCGTCGACGAACACGAAGTGCCGATCACCGACCAGGAATACGGCCTGCGGGGGCACGAGCACACCGGTCCCCGAGGCGTCGGTGATTTCCGCGGTGACGAACATTTCGCCTTTCAGCTCCCGGCCCGCGTTCGCCACTGAGGCGCGCACCTTGATCATGCGGGTGCTGGGGTCGATGTAGTCCGACACCGACTCGATGCGCGCGGGGAATGCATGGTCCGGGTAGGCCGGCGTGCGCAGGCTGATGGTCAGGCCGGCGCGGAGGAAGCGCAGGTCGCGCTCCGTGGCGTCGAGCAGCGCCCACAGCCGCGCGGGATCGGTGATGACGAACAGCGGCGGCACGTTGGCGGTGATCTGGTCGGGGCGCACCTCCTGACCCGGGTTGAGGTTCTTCTCCACCACAACCCCGGCCACGGGCGCACGCAGCGGGTAGAGCTGGTCGACGCTGTCGCCCCCGCCATATAGATTCTTGCGCGCCTTCACACGCTCGAGCTCCGCGCGTGCGCGTTCGAAGTCGGCCTCCGCAGCGTGAAGATCCTTCTCGGCCGCCACGCCGTTGGCGGCGAGATCGCGAAGGCGCTCCACGTTCTTCTGCGCGACCGCGAAATCGGCGGCCGCCCGGCTCGCTTCTGCCTGCGTCTGTCCGAAATCCGGAGAAGCGATGCTGGCCAGCGTCTGTCCGGCTGCGACCCGCTCACCCACCCTGGCGCGGATGGCCTGGATGCGTCCCGCGAACGGGGAAAACACGCGCACCGTGCGGTCCTCGTCCCAGGTCAGCCTTCCCGTGAGGTTGTGGGTGATGGGTTTGGTGACCTCCACTGGCTCGCTGGCAAACGCGGCGAGCTGCGGGCTGCCGTCGGGGAACACGACGCTCGCGCCCTTCACGACCGGCGCCTGAGTTGCGTCTTCGTGGCTCTTGTCGCTGCAGCCCGCAACGAGGCCAAACACGCCCGCAAGCGCGGCCGCGCCAAATCCAGCGCGCACAAGGGCCCGTGGTTGAGACATGTTCCGCGCGCTACGCCGAGGAGCGCTCATGATCCCGCCGCGCCCGCTCCCGTCGCCGCTTGCCAGGCTGCCAGCGCCTTCGCATAGTCGGCCTGCGCCGCCGCAGCGTCCAACCGCGTGGCATACCATGTGCGGCGGGCATCGAGCAGATCTGTGACGCCGACGGCCCCGCGCTTGTAAGCGTACTCGGCCGCGTCGGCGGCGCGTTGCGCCTCCTTGAGCAGCGAGTCGCTGTAGCGCTGCACGCGTTCCTGTGCAGACTCGAGGTCTGAGCGCGCACGCGCGATATCCGCACGCGCCAGCGCGCGGGTGCGCTCGAGATCTTCCTCCGCGGAGTTGACCGCCACTTCGGCTTTCTTGATCTCCCCTTCGAACTGGTAGAACAGGAACAGCGGTACGCTGACGCTCACGCCGAAGGTGTTGTTGCTGATCTGGGTGGGAAAGTGGTCGTATCCCACCCCCACGGTGACGTCTCGTGTGCGCGCCGCACGCGCAAGGTCGCGGTTCTTGCGAGCCGCCTCCAGGCGCTGGCGAGCGGCGCGCACATCGGCGCGCTGATCGAGAAGGTCGTCGATGCTCTTGGGCGCCGGAACGGCAGCGGGGGCGGGCCAATCCTGCTCGGCGCGGATGGCCGCCGCGCTTTTCTCCAGTCCCAGGAAATAGGCGAGCAGGAGCTGCGCCTTTTCGCGATCGGCTCGAGTCTGACGCACGTCGTTCTCGGCCCGCAGCGCGTCCACTCTCAGGCGCGACAGATCCGAAGACGCAATGTCTCCGGCCTTGAGGCGGAGCTCGGCTGCGTCGACGCTACGGCGGAAAAGCGCCTGCGTCTCTTCGCTCACGCGCACGCGCTCCTGCGTCAGCAGCAGGTCGTAGAAAGCGCTTCGCATGGCAAGCGTCTGCTGCCGCAGCACATCCTGGAAATCGTGGCGGCTCGCTTCCAGGCTGCTCTGCGCCGCCTCGGTGCGGAGCTCGCGCTTGTTGCCGCGCTCGATCAGCTGACTCAACTGAATGCCGGTGTCGATCGGCTTGTCGCGAAAGCCGGAGGCAGCGCTCCAATTCTGCGCCGAGAGCGACGAGACACCGGCGGACAACGTGGGATTAGGGCGCTGGGCCGCTATCACCTTGTCCGCCTCGGCCGACTCGATCGCGCGCCTGGCGGAGAGCAGCTCACGGCTATGGTCTCGAAACAGCTCTTCGGCCATTGCCAAGGTCAGATGCTCGGGATTCGGCGCTGCTCGCGGCTCTGCACCAGCCGCGTTGAGGGCCGTGAACGCAGCGACAGCCAACGCCATCCATCGGTGGGGCGGGTTCTGCATGCGGGCAAGAGCGATCTCGGACGGAAGTAGCGGTCCGGGCAGAGTAAGCAGACGGCCTTACAGATGCCTTAATATCGCCTTGCTATTTCCTGACAAGACCTTGCTTTTGTCTATAGAGCATAATCCCGCTCGCTGACCGAGTCTTGGGGGGGTGTTGCGGAAGCGGGACTCGAGGCGGACCAATCATGGCAAAAGCGTCAGACACAAATCGGCCAGCCGATATCGGCGGAAAGCCCGGCGTGGGCGCCGGCGAACGCACGTTTCCTCTCGGTGATTTCGTCCTTCGCTCGGGCGCCACCCTGCGCGGCGCGGTACTGGCCTTCAAGACTCACGGAAGGCTCAACGCCGACAAGAACAACGCGGTCATTTATCCTACCTCCTACGGCGCGCACCACTCCGACATCGAGTGGCCGATCGGTCCAGGCAAGGCACTCGACCCGGAACGGTACTTCATCGTCGTCCCCGACATGCTGGGCAACGGCCTGTCCTCCTCGCCCAGCAACATGCCGCCGCCGCAAGACCGTGCCCACTTTCCTGGTGTGACGGTGCTCGACAACGTCATCGCCCAGCATCGCCTGGTGGCGGAGGGATTTGGGATCTCGCGTATCGCACTGGTGGTGGGGTGGTCGATGGGAGCGCAACAGACCTTCCAGTGGGCCGCGAGCCATCCCGAAATGGTCGAGCGCATCGCTCCGTTCTGCGGGACAGCGCGCACCACCGCGCACAACTTCGTCTTTCTCGAAGGGATCAAAGCAGCGTTGACCGCTGACGCCGCCTGGAAGGACGGAATGTACGAAGATCAGCCCGCTCGCGGCATCCGCGCCTTCGCTCGCGTCTACGCGGGTTGGGGCTTCTCGCAGCCGTTCTATCGCCAGGAGCTGTACCGTCAGCTTGGCTTTTCTTCGCTGGAGGATTTTCTCGTCGGATTCTGGGAACGGCGCTTTCTGCGCCGCGACGCGAACAATCTGCTGTCGATGCTGTGGACATGGCAGCATAACGATCTCGGCGCCACACCGGGTTGCGGGGGAAGCCTGGAGCAGGCGCTCGGTTCGATCCGCGCCAAGGCCTTGGTCATGGCGGGCGAAACCGACCTCTATTTCACGCCAGAGGATATTCGTTATGAGGCGTCATGCATCCCAGGCGCCGAGTTTCGCGTGATCCCCTCGGTCTGGGGTCACCAGGCCGGGAACGGTCTCAACCCGGTGGATAGCCGGTTCATTGACCAGGCACTGAAGGGCCTTCTCGCCGCCTGACCTGGCGCTACGCGATGATCTCTTGCGCGCTCGACTCGCTGGCCGTCGCGTTGGATCGTTCGAGCGGGAGCCATGCACGCACCAGCGTGCCACGCCCGCCAGCCGGTGTGGCGATCTCCACCGAACCGTTGTGCGCCGTCGCGATCTCGCGCACGATCGCCAGCCCCAGCCCGCAACCGTCCCCTGGGGCGCCTTCCATCCGATAGAAGCGGTTGAAGACTTTGTCCCTCTCACTGGGCGGAATGCCGGGCCCGTCGTCTTCGACCTCGAGAAATGCCCGCTCGCCGCGAGTACCACAGCGCACGGTGATTTTCCCCCGGCGGCTGCTGTATGCCACGGCGTTGCCGATGAGATTCGACAGCAGCTCGCGAATCAAGAGCGGATCAGCCGACACGCGCACATCCTCGAGCTCGAAACCAAGGTCGAGCTGTCGTCCGAGCGCGCGGTACAGCCAGTCTTGGCCGACTTCCTGGGCCAGTTCGCGCAGGTTGAGCTCTGCGGTCGTCGTCATCAGCTGCCCCCCCGCTTCCACCCGCGCCAGGGTCAAGAGCTGGTTCGCGAGGCGGGCTGTCCTCTCGGTTGTTGTCTTCAATGAGGCGAGCGTGCTTTGCCACTCTTCGGGACTCGACTGACTCAATCCCATTTCCAGCCTGACCTGCAGCCCGCTCAGCGGCGTGCGCAATTGATGAGCGGCATCGGCCAGGAACTGCCTCTGTGAGCTCAATACGGCCTCGAGTTTTTTCAGCAGATCGTTGATGGCGTGCACCACGGGTTTGACTTCTGTCGGGACATGTTCTTCGGGCACCGGCCGCAGATCGACTGGGGAACGTGCGGCGATTTCCGCCCTCAACCGCTGCAGGGGCGCGAGACCGCGACTGACCCCCACCCAGATCAGGGCAAGCGCTGTAGCCGCGAAGACCACCTCCGGCACCAGCATCCCGGCCAGGATCTGCTGTGCCAGCCGTTTGCGCTTGATGGTCGTCTCTCCGACCAGCACCGTTGCCTCGGTTCCTTCGATCGAAACGGGAAGCGCCACCAATCGCACCGGCTTGCCCCTGTACTCGCCGTCAAATCGGGTCGGCTCCCTCGCCGGACTGGATTTGGGCGGCAAAGGAAGTCCTTTGTCTCCCGCAATGACGTTGTCGTAGGGTCCCAGAACTGCGAAG
Source organism: Burkholderiales bacterium (assembly GCA_035622675.1). Taxonomy (GTDB): domain Bacteria; phylum Pseudomonadota; class Gammaproteobacteria; order Burkholderiales; family SHXO01; genus SHXO01. Next base: position 8,133 of record DASPUW010000146.1, read on the forward strand.
TAGATGCGGTCGTACTGGTCCGTGCGCAGCACCTGAGTGGCCGCCGCAGGCAAGTCGATGGTCAGTTCACCGTGTCGAGCCTGGATCTGACCGGCGATCGCCATCGCCGCATCCGTCAAGGCCTGGTCGTAGGCGGCATTCGCCGGCCCCAGCGCGGTGCGGTAGTCGAGCAGGGTTCCGCCGAGCAGGAGGGCAACGAGCGGTATGAGCAGCCACCCCAGCAGGCGATAGCGGACGCTAGTTGCGGCTCTCAACTGCCTCGTCCAGCAGATAGCCGAATCCTCGGACGGTGCGGATGCTAACACCCGCGGCTCCGAGCTTGGTTCGCAGGCGCGAGATCTTTACTTCGACGGCGTTCGAGCTCACCAGGTCTTCATTCGAGGTAAAGGCACCGCGTAGCTGCTCCTTCGTCACCACCTTCCCGGCGCGGCGCACCAGCACTTCTAGGATGCGCCATTCACTAGGCGTCAGTTCCAGCGCGGTGCCCTCGCACGAGGCGCAGTGTGCGCCGAGATCGAGAACAAGCGCGCCTACAGTGAGCTTACGCTCTCTCGAGACGAGGCTGCGCCGGAGCAGGGCCCGAACCCTTGCTTCCAGCTCCTGAAGTTGGAATGGCTTCAATACATAATCATCGGCGCCCAGATTCAAGCCATAGACTCGGTCTTCGACGGCGTCGCGCGCCGTCAGAATCAGCACCGGCATCTGCTGCTCGCGCTGGCGCAATCGATACAGGACCCCAAAGCCATCCATACCGGGCAGCCCGATGTCGAGAAGCACCAGATCATAATTGGTCCGGCTCAGCGCCGCATCGGCGCCAGGTCCGGACGACTCGCAGTCCACCTCGTATCCCGCTTGCCGAAGGAAGGCACTGAGGCTTTCCACAAGAAGGGTGTCGTCTTCGACGATCAGAATGCGCATAGACGTTGCTCTCGATATGTGTCAGGGACTGGCCCGTTTTTCTCCGACTGAGCTCGAAGCGAGCGCCCCTATGTTGGGGCGGTTCCACCATCCTCCGCCCAGGGCTTGAAAGAGGGCAGCGGTGTCGGCGTAGCGATTGGCCTTGGCCTGCACCAAACTGATGAGGGTCTGCTCGTAGGTCTGTTCCGCGTTCAGCAAAGACAAGTAGCTGATCGAGCCGAGATCCAAAGCCTTCCGCGCGATGGCGAGACTTTCAGATGCAGCACGCTCGGCGGCAACCTGCGCCTTTAAGGCATCGGCGTCATATTGCAGGGCCCGCAAAGTATCGGCTACGTTCTGGAAAGCGGTCAACACGCTGGCACGATACTGTGCCCCAGCCTGATCCAATGCGGCCTCGGCGGCCCGCTTACGGTGAAGCAGCGTGCCCCCGTCGAACAGCGTCTGCGTAAGGCTTCCGCCGAGCAGCCAGAATTGGTTTCCGGGGACAAACCATTGACTCAGTTGGGTCGCGCTCGTTCCGGCACCTGCGCTGAGCGTAATCTGAGGAAGCATGTTGGCGATCGCGACGCCGACCTGGGCACTGGCCGAGTGCAGCTGAGCCTCCGCGGCGCGTACGTCGGGGCGCTGCTCAATCAGCTTGGAAGGCAGGCTCACAGGCAACTCCTGCGGCAGTTCGAGCCGGGACAGCTCGAAACGCTCAGCCAGCTCTTCGTTCGGGAGGCGCCCCGCCAAACGAGCCAGCAGATCGCGCTGCTGAGCGAGTTGCTTCTGCAGGGCGGGCAGCGTGGCTTGTAGCTGGCCCAATGTTGCTTCCTGCGCGACCACGTCGGCCATCGCAATAGCGCCGAGCTCATGCTGGCGGCGGAAGATCTGAACCACTTCGGTCTCGAGCTGGATAACTTGCTCGGTGGCCGCGATCTGGGCACGCAGAGATGCTTCCTGCACCGCTGCGACAACCACGTTCGAGGTGAGCGTCAAATACGTGGCCTCGAGCTGGAAACGCTCGAACTCGGCCTGCGCCTTGAGCGATTCGACCTGGCGCCGGTTTGCCCCGAACGCGTCCAGGGTGTATGACACACCCACTTCTGCAGTGTATAGATTGAACAGCGGTGCGCCAGAGGTCAGTGTGGGGGCCAAAGTGCCGACAGCGTTTTGCTGGCGGCTGGCAGCCACGCCTGCCTGCACGCTGGGATAGTAAAAGCCCTGCTGCGCGTAAACCAGCTCCATGGCTTGGCGCAATGCTGCCTGGGCAACTTGCATGTCGGGGTTGGCCTTGAGCGCCTGCTCGATCAGCGCATTGAGCTCGGGACAACGAAACAGCGTCCACCATTGCTGCGCGATATCGCGTCCCAGTGCGAACCTCTGCGCCTCGCCGCCAGCCACCTGAGCAGAAGCGGTCTGTGACGCAAGGGGCTCCGCAGTGTAGCCGCTGACCTTGGGCGGGCTCGGACGGTTGAAATCTGGACCGACGGTGCAGCCCACGCCGACTGACACCGCAAGCCCCGCCCACACGCTCGCGAAAATCAGCCGCCTCACGAGACGGCTCCGGTCTGTGGTTCTGCGATGATGACGCCGCGACGCGAGAACAGCTCGATCAGCACCGGCAGCAGGATGAGAATCAGCACCGGCGCAAGTAAGATCCCGCCCACCACCACCAGGGCCAGCGGCTTCTGCACCTGCGAGCCGATGCCGGTTGACATCGCCGCGGGCAGCAGGCCGACGCACGCCGCCACGCAGGTCATGACCACCGGGCGCATCTGAACATCACATGCGCGCAAGATCGCTTCGGTGCGTTCCAACCCATTTGTGACGAGCGCATTGTAGTAACCCACTACGATGATGCCGCCCATTGCCGCGATCCCGAACAACGCCACGAAGCCGATCGCAGCCGATACGCTAAAC
>DASPUW010000147.1:0-4409 GCA_035622675.1 Burkholderiales bacterium
CAAATACCAGCGACCGGCTGATATCGGTGAAATCGAAGGCCTCGTATTGGCCCTGATCGGCCGAAAGACGCGCGAACAATCCGACGCCGTCTGCCACCTGCTGCTGCAGGTTGAGCGCGGCGCCGAATTTGGTATGAAAGCTTCGCACTGCGGCGATATCGGCCGGCTCGCCCGTGGCCTGCGCGAGCGCTGTCGCCTGGGCGTACTCACCCATGTTCGCGTGCATGGCAAACCCGAGCAGACGTGCGACCCCGGGCTGGCCGGCAATTTCGTACCGCCGCTCCCACTCCCCGACAACCTGGAACTGCGGAAGGATGTGCGGGTCGAGGTCCGTGGTGTTCGTTTCGCTCGACAAGTCGAAAAGTCCGAGGCGAAAAGTGTTCGGACCTTGATACCACTCGGCGGCGACGCCATAGGTGTAGCCCCAGGCGTTGGCAGCATAGTCGAACGCTCCGCTGTCGATGATGGACCAGTTCAGGAAATCCTCGCGCGGGTCGTGTGCGTAAAGGTTGGTATCGAAAATGTCGACCACCGAGAACTTGCCGGCGGTGATCACGATTCGATTCGCCGATTCGGTTCCGGCGAGCTGGTTGAGATCCGAGTCGACTTTCAGTGTCTCGCCTTCCAGATTGATCGTCTGACGCAGAAACGCCCTGTGTACGCGCGCATAAGGCTGGGTCGAGCCGACTTTGTAGGCTTCCCCGCTCGGGAAACCGGCAACGCCGAGGGTGTCGCTCAAGCCAAAGCCCTGGTCGATCTCGGGATTGACCCAGAACTCCGCGCCACGCCAGAGACGGACGCCGCCGTAGAGGGTCAGGTCGAACGTGTGCTCCCCCTGTGCCTCAGGGGTGAGGCTGTGCGCGCCCTGGTAGGGCGAAGTAAACGCCGGATGAAACTGGTAGACAATGGTGGTCTGCGCGTGGAAGCCCCAGTTCTGCGCTCGCTGGCCGTTGCCGGCGACGGCGCCCTCTTCCGCTGCAGGCGCTGCAACCCGTCCCGGCGCCGTTGCCGGATCTTCCTCGGCAGCAGCAAGCGAGGTAGCGCCCACAAGTGCGATCAGCGCAAGGCACGCAACTGTGACGAGCTTGTGGAGCATGGCCGATCGCACAACGGGACCCGGCAGGATAACCCGTATTTGTGAAGGTAAGCATCTGGAAAGGGCCGACGTCGCCCGTGTTACACGCAGATGTCAGCTGGCGAGAGCTACTGCGCTGGCGGGGATTGAGCCGCGGCTGAGGCGGATGCCGGGACCGGGCCGCGCGGCAGATTCTTGCGCTCGGCGAGATCGTCCGAAGTCGGCAGATCGCCCACTTGCCACCCGCCACCCAGCGCCTTGATGAGCAGCACGGCCGCGTTCATGCGGCTGCCGAGAATCGTCACCGCCGTCACTTGGTTGTTAAGCAGGGTGTCCTGCACCACGACCACATCGAGATAACTGAGCGTGCCGGCCTTGTACTGATTGGTGTAGAGCTGGACGGACTGGGTTGCCGCTGCGACGGCGGCGTCCTGCACCTTGGCCTGTTCCTCCAGGATTCTGAGTGCGGAGAGGTTGTCCTCGACTTCCTGAAAGCCCGTGAGCACCGACTGCCGATAGGTTGCCACCGTGCCGTCGTACGCCGCGCGTGCGGCATCGACCTGCGCGCGCGTCAGGAAGCCGTTGAACAGCGGCTGCGCCATCGACGCTCCAAGCGACCAGTAACGGCTCGGGTAAGTGAAAAGCTGCGAGCAGCAGGGAGCAAAGGAGCTGGACGTCTGCCACCCGAGCAGGGCGTTCAGCGTCAGGGTCGGATAGTAGCCGGCCGTCGCCACGCCGATCTGGGCATTGGCTGCCGCCACGTTTCGCTCGGCCGACGCGATGTCAGGCCTGCGCTCGAGCAGCGTTGAAGGAATGCCGGTGGGAATCGAAGGGGGTACGGCGGAGAGCGGCAGAGGCATGCTTGGGAGCGAGAACACCGACGCCGGCTTTCCAATCAGCATGGCGATGGCGTGCTCCATCTGGGCCCTCTGCACGCCCACTGCGATGGCCTGCGCCTGCGTCGTGCGCAGCAGCGTCTCCGCAGCCACCACGTCGGCCTTGGATACGACCCCGCTCGCGTAGCGGTTCTTGGTCAAGTCCAATGACTTTTGGTAGTTGACGACGGTGTCCTCGAGCAGCTGGCGTTGCGAGTCGAGCGTGCGCAGCTGGAAGTAGTTCTGAGCGAGCTCCGCCTGCATGGCAAGCCGCGTCGTCTCCAGCTGCGCCGCGCTCGCCTGGGCGCTGCCCAGCGCGGATTCGTAGCCGCGCCGGTATTGACCCCACAGGTCGACCGTCCAGGACGCTTCGATCGGAACCGCGTAGTAGGTCTGCGCTACGCGCGCCACCGGCGTCGCTCCCAGCGTGTTGGACGACTTCGATCGGGTAATAGCGGGATCCACGCTCACGGTGGGGAACAGCGCCGAGCGGGCCTCCTGGATCAGCGCCCGGGCCTGCCGATACTGCGCGAGAGACAGCTGCACCGACTGGTTGGATACGCTGATCTGCTCTTCCAACGCATTCAATTGCGGATCGTTGAACAGCTCCCACCACTTTCCGCGCGGCAGCTGGTCCTGCGGCTGCGCCGTCTTCCAGCCTTCCATTTCCTTGAACGCGGCCGGCGGCGTTTCCGCCTTTGGCTTCACATAGTCGGGACCGACCATGCAGCCGCCGAGGAGAGGCAGCATCGCAGCCAGGCGTGCGAGATTTGAGCTTCGACTCATGGGCGTCCCGCGCGGCCAAGATCCGCGCCGTGCGAGACGGCCCCGCCTTTGCGCTGGGCGTTAATCCACAGCCTGAGGCGGTCGAGGTAAAGATAGACGACGGGCGTGGTGTACAGCGTCAGTAGCTGACTGAAGATCAACCCGCCGACGATGGCGATGCCGAGCGGTTGGCGCAGCTCGGCGCCGGTTCCGCCGCCGAGTGCCAGCGGCAGAGCACCGAGCAACGCCGCCATCGTCGTCATCATGATAGGCCGGAAGCGCAGCAGGCAGGCCTGATAAATGGCCTCGACCGACGTCTTCCCCTGGGTGCGCTCCACGACCAGCGCGAAGTCGATCATCATGATCGCGTTCTTCTTCACGATCCCGATCAGGAGAATGATGCCGATCATCGCGATGATGGTGAGCTCGATCTGGAACAGCAGTAACGCCAGGATCGCACCCACCCCGGCCGAGGGCAGCGTGGACAGAATGGTGATGGGATGGACGTAGCTTTCGTACAAGATGCCCAGAACGATGTACACGGTGACGAGCGCCGCCAGGATGAGCCACGGCTGGCTGGCAAGCGACGCCTGGAAGGCCTGGGCAGTGCCAGCGAACTTGCCGCGCACGCTTTCGGGCAGACCCATGTCGTGCGTCGCTCTTTCGATCGCGGAGACCGCATCGCCCAGCGCTACCCCGAGCGCGAGGTTGAATGACAGCGTCACCGCCGGAAACTGCCCCTGGTGGTTGACCTGCAATGTATCGCTGCTCGGCTCGAAGCGAGCGAACGCCGAGAGCGGCACCTGCGCGCCGGTCGAGGAGCGCACGTAGATGTCGCGCAACGTCTCGGGGCGCTGCCAGTAGCGCGGCTCGACCTCCATCACCACGTGATACTGGTTGAGCTCCGTGTAGATCGTCGACACCTGGCGCTGGCCGAACGCGTCGTACAGCGTGTTGTCGATCATCACGGGTGTAATGCCCAGGCGGGAGGCCGTGGAGCGGTCGATCACGATCGAAGTCTTGAGACCCTTGTCCAGCTGATCGCTGCTCACATCGGCCAGTTCCGGGAGCTTGCGCAACTCCGCCAGCACGCGCGGCGCCCACGCGCTCAGCTCCTGCAGATCCTGCGCCTGCAGGGTGTACTGATACTGCGCGTTGCTCGACCTGCCGCCCATGCGCACGTCCTGCGTAGCCTGCAGGTATAGTGCCGCACCGGGAACTTTGGACAACTTACCGCGCAGCCGCGCGATCACTTGATCGACGTTCAGCTTGCGCTCATCGAGCGACTTCAGCGCTGCGAACACGCGGCCGGTGTTGCGCGTCCCGGCCCATCCGCCACCGGTAAACCCCAGCACGCTCTCCACCGCCGGATCGGCACCCACGATCTCTACGAGATCCTGGACCTTCTCGCGCATGGCCGCAAAGGAGATGTCCTGTGAGGCTACGATCGAACCGGCCAGCCGCCCCGTGTCCTGTTGAGGGAAGAAACCTTTCGGGACGATCATGTACAAATAGATGTTCAGCGCGATCGTGGCAAACGTTACCGTGATCATGATCAGCGGGTGCCGCAGGGCCCACGAAAGGGTCTTGTCGTAGCCCCGCAATAGCGCGTTGAACGCGTATTCGCTGGCGCGATACAAGCGCCCGCGCGGATGGTCCTTCTGCAGTTTGAGCACCCTGGCGCACATCATCGG
>DASPUW010000148.1:0-14425 GCA_035622675.1 Burkholderiales bacterium
CCGCATTTTGGCGGCGCAGCCAGCGCAGCAAGCCTTTGTTGACGGCCGAGCGCAGGCCGTTTAGATTCAATGTGATGATGCGCAAGGGGAACCGGGTCTGAGCTTTCGTCACGACTTCATCGCGTTCGCCTTGGAGCGCAATGTGCTGCGCTTCGGGTCGTTCACCACCAAGGCGGGGCGCATTTCGCCTTACTTCTTCAACGCTGGCCTGTTCAACGACGGCGCTTCGCTGCAACGGCTGGGGCGATTCTACGCCCAGGCGATTCTCAGCTCCGGCATCGCGTTCGACCAGCTGTTCGGACCAGCCTACAAGGGTATCCCATTGGTCACCGCAGCCGCGATGGGCTTGGCCGAGACCGGCCGCAACGTGCCGGTATCATTCAACCGCAAGGAGATCAAAGATCACGGCGAAGGCGGGGTGATCATCGGCGCGCCCCTCACTGGGCGTGCGCTGATCGTGGACGACGTCATTTCCGCGGGGACATCGGTGCGAGAATCGGTCGAGCTCATACGTGCCGCCGGCGCTCGTCCCTGCGGTGTGGTGATCGCGCTGGATCGCATGGAGCGGGGCCGGGGGGAGCGTTCGGCGGTGCAGGAGGTGGAGCAGGATTTGCAGCTGCCCGTCGCCAGCATCGTAACGCTGGATGACCTGGTCAGCTATCTGGAAACGCGCGGCGAAATGGCACGCGAGTTGCAAGGGGTCACGGGTTATCGCATGCAATACGGAGTTCACAAAGATGCGGGCTAACCCTTTCGTGATTGCGGCCGGACTGGCATTCGTACTGGCGCGGGCGGATGCGGTGGTTGCCGCGAAGATTTTCAAGTGGACGGACGAAAACGGCGTGACCCATTACGGCGAGGTCATCCCGCCGGAGTACAAGGACCAGGCCGCGCAGGAAATGAGCAGACAGGGGCTCACCATCCGCAAATGGGATGCGGCCATTACCCCCGAGCAGCGCAAGGCCACCGAGACGAAGAGCGTGCGCGAGCGGGAGGAAAAGCAGCGTGAGTTCGAACAGCGGCGGCGCGACCTGGCATTGATCAACACCTACACCAGTGCCAGGGAAATCGACGAGCACCGCGACCGCACGCTTCAGCTCCCGGTGCAGGCGATCCAGGGGTTGGAGCCGCGTCTCAAGAAGGCGCAGCAGCGACTTGCCAGCCTCCAGCAGCAACTGGCCACCGTCAACACTGGAGGCAAGCGGCCTCCCCATGGCCTCGAGCTGGATGTGGCGGACCAAAAAGGTGAGATCGACACCATCCAGGCCGAAATCGAACGGCACAAAGCAGAAATCGAGCTGATCAAAGTCAAGTACGACGGAGACAGAAAGCGCTACCTCGAGCTTACTCAGCGCTGACGCGCGTGGTGCTGCGCGTTACTCCGCAAGCTTGCGTCGCAGTAGCTCGTTGACCTGAGTCGGGTTCGCCTTTCCGCCGGTCGCCTTCATCGCCTGACCCACGAAGAAGTTCAGGGCCTTCTCCTTGCCAGCGCGAAACTCCGCCACTTGAGCGGGGTTCGCTGCAATGATGCTCTCTACGAGTTTCTCGATCTCCGCGCTGTCGGAGATCTGGCTCAGGCCGCGGCTTTGGATGATCGCGTCGGCTTCTAGAGAGCCGCTCCACATCGTGTCGAATACCTCTGCCGCGGTCTTGCGCGTGATTCTGTTGCTCTCGATGTTCTCGAGCAGTCGCGCTGTTCTCGCATCGCTCACCGGAGAAGCCGATACATCGATGCCGGCCCGATTGAGCGCGGCGCTGAATTCGCCGAGCATCCAGCTGGCTGCCAACTTGTAGCCTCCGCCCAACGCTCGCACAACGCCTTCGTAGAAATCTGCCAGTTCGCGGGTCGCGGTGAGCAGTCCCGCTTCATAGTCGCTTAACCCAAACACCCGCTCGAAGCGCGCGCGCATCGCGCCCGGCAATTCAGGCAATTCGTTGCGCACCCGCGCGATCCAGGCCTCGTCCACCTCCAGCGGCAGCAGGTCGGGGTCCGGAAAGTACCGGTAATCCTGGGCGTCTTCTTTGGATCGCATGGAACGGGTTTCGTCGCGATCGGGATCGTACAGCCTGGTCTCCTGCACGACGGCTCCGCCTTCAGTCAGCAGGTCGATCTGGCGCTGTGCTTCGTACTCGATGGCGCGCTCGAGAAAGCGAAACGAATTGAGGTTCTTGATCTCGCAACGCGTCCCGAGCTTATCGCTGCCCCTTGGCCGGACCGACACGTTGGCGTCGCAACGGAACGATCCCTCCTGCATGTTCCCATCGCAGATGCCGATCCAGCGCACCAGCGCGTGCAGCGTCCTCGCGTAGGCGACGGCTTCTCCGGCGCTGCTCATTTCCGGCTCCGACACGATTTCCAGCAGCGGCGTGCCGGCGCGGTTGAGGTCGATACCGGTCATACCACCGAAGTCTTCATGCAGTGACTTGCCGGCGTCTTCCTCCAGGTGAGCACGGGTCAGACGGACTTTCTTCTCGGTCCCGCTCGCGCGGATCGCGATGTGGCCACCCTGCACGATGGGCAGCTCGTACTGGCTGATCTGATAGCCTTTGGGGAGATCGGGGTAGAAGTAGTTCTTGCGCGCAAACACCGATCGGCGGTTGATGGTCGCGCCCACCGCGAGGCCGAAGCGGATGGCGCGCTCGACTGCCCCCCGGTTCGCTACTGGCAGCACGCCCGGCAACGCGATATCCACCGCGCTCGCCTGGGTGTTGGGGGCGGCGCCAAACGCGGTGGACGCCCCCGAGAACATCTTGGAGACGGTGGAGAGCTGGGCATGCGTTTCCAGCCCGATCACGGTTTCCCATGGCATGCCGCGATTTGTCGTCTTGGGGTCTGCACGCATGCCTGTCGCACTCACTCGCAACCGGCTGGCATGCGCAGGTGCCAGTCGGTGACAAGCTGATAGCGATGGGCGAGGCCCAGCATGCGCGCCTCCTGAAAATAGTTGCCCATGAGCTGCAGTCCGACCGGCAGATTGTCATCGCCGAAACCGCAGGGGATAGAGAGAGCCGGAATGCCGGCGAGGGGAGCGGGGACGGTGTAGATGTCGTTGAGATACATCTGCACGGGATCGGCGGTCTTGGCCCCGAGCTTGAAAGCGGTGGTCGGCGCGGTGGGCCCCATGATGACATCGCACCGCTCGAAGACATCGGCAAAGTCCATGGCGATCAGCCGGCGAACCTTCTGCGCCTGCAGATAGTAAGCGTCGTAATAGCCGTGAGACAGCACATAGGTTCCGATCAGGATCCGGCGCTTGACTTCGGCGCCGAAGCCCTGCGCCCTTGTCTTTTCGTACATGTCCCGCAGATCGTCGTAGCGCGGCGCGCGGTAGCCATAGCGGGCCCCGTCGAAGCGAGCGAGGTTGCTCGACGCTTCCGCTGGCGCCAACACGTAGTAGGCTGGTACCGACAATCGGGTCTGCGGCAGACTCACGTCCACCAGCTTGCAACCCAGCTTCTGATACTCAGCTATCGCGCCCTGCACCGCGCGGGCGACGTCGGGAGCGAGGCCCGCACCGAAGAACTCCCTGGGCAGCCCGATGCGCAGCCCATCGATCGGGCGCTCCAGGTCGCGCCCGTAGTCTTCGCCCGGGCGCTCGAGGCTGGTTGAATCGCGCGCGTCGAAACCGGCGATCGCGCTCAGCAGCAGAGCGAGATCCGCTGCAGACTTGGCCATGGGGCCGCATTGATCGAGGCTGGACGCGAAAGCCACCATCCCGTAGCGGGAAACCACGCCGTACGTCGGCTTGAGTCCGCAGACTCCGCACATCGCCGCCGGCTGGCGGACCGAGCCGCCAGTATCGGTGCCCAATGCCGCGGGCGCGAGTCGGCCGGCGACAACTGCGGCGGAGCCACCCGAGCTGCCGCCAGGCACCGCGCTGCGATCCCAGGGATTGGCCACCGGGCCGTAGTGCGAGCTCTCTGTCGACGAGCCCATGGCGAACTCGTCCATGTTCGTCTTGCCCAGGTTGACCGCCCCGGCATCGCGCAGCCTCTCGACGACGTGCGCGTCGTAGGGCGCGATGAAATTCGACAGCATCTTAGAGCCGCAGGTGGTGAGCCAGCCCTTGGCGCAGAAGATGTCTTTGAGCGCTACCGGGATACCGGTCAACGGCTGTGCCGCGCCTTCGCCGATGCGCTGATCCGCAAGACGGGCCTGCGCCAGGCTAGCCTCGGGATCGAGCGTGAGGAAGGCGTTCAGCTCCCGGTTCAAGCGCTGCGCGCGATCGAGAAACAGCCGGGTCAGCTCGACGCTGGACAGCTCCTTGCGAGCGAGGGCCTGCGCCAGCTCGCTCAGGCTGGCGTTCAACACCGGCTGAGCAGAAAGGTTCGGGACCGCGGCAGGCGGGCGTCGCCCACGCCGGTTGCCATTGCTCTCGGCCTACCTCTCACTCGATGACCTTTGGCACCAGGTAGAGACCGGCTTCGGCCTGCGGGGCGATGCTTTGGAACAGCTCGTGCTCATCCGGTTCGGTCACCCGATCTTCGCGCAGGCGCAGGGCGGCGCCTTGGGCATGCGACATCGGCTCGACGCCGCGCGTGTCGACCGCCTGGAGGTCGTCGATCAAGGCGAAAATAGCTCGCAATTGAGCGAGAACTTGTTCCGCTTCGGTGTCGTTGATTTGCAGGCGGGCGAGCTGCGCGATGCGTCGGACGTCGTCCAGGGACAACAGCATGGTGATGGATTGGGCTTCGTGCGAGAGGCCCGGCGCTTCCAAGGTCTTCTTCAAGTAGAGTATTATAACTTTTTCCCTCCATGAACCATCGACTCCACGATTAGCGGGAGCTTCATGTTCGGATTCCTTGGTGGTTACTTTTCCAACGATCTCGCCATCGACCTCGGCACGGCCAACACTTTGATCTATGTGCGCGGCAAAGGCATCGTCTTGAACGAGCCCTCGGTCGTCGCGATCCGGCAGGAAGGTGGCCCCAACGGCAAGAAAGTGATTCAAGAAGTGGGGCTCGCCGCCAAGCAGATGCTCGGCCGTACGCCCGGCAACATCATCGCCATCCGGCCGATGAAAGACGGCGTGATCGCCGACTTCACCGTGACCGAACAGATGCTCAAGCAGTTCATCAAGAAAGTGCACGACAACCGCCTGTTCTCGCCCAGCCCGCGCATCGTCATCTGCGTACCCTGTGGCTCGACCCAGGTGGAGCGGCGCGCAATACGCGAATCTGCGTATGGCGCCGGCGCGCGCAAGGTGGAATTGATCGAAGAACCGATGGCGGCGGCGATCGGGGCCGGGCTGCCGGTGGAAGAAGCGACCGGCTCGATGGTGGTGGACATCGGCGGCGGCACGACAGAGGTCGGCGTGATCTCGCTCGGCGGGATCGTCTACTCGGGTTCGGTGCGCGTCGGCGGCGACAAGTTCGATGAGGCGATCATCAACTATATCCGCCGCAACTACGGCATGCTGATCGGGGAAACCACCGCCGAGGAGATCAAGAAGGAAATCGGATCGGCTTTCCCCGGCAGCGAGGTGAAGGAGAAAGAGGTCAAGGGGCGCAACCTGGCCGAAGGTATCCCGCGCAGCTTCACCATCTCGAGCAACGAGATTCTGGAGGCGCTGACCGAGCCCCTGAACGCCATCGTAAGCGCAGTCAAGTCGGCGCTGGAGCAGACACCGCCCGAGCTGGGTGCCGACATTGCTGAGAAGGGTATGGTGCTCACCGGAGGCGGAGCGCTGCTGCGCGACATCGACCGGCTGCTCATGGAGGAGACCGGGCTGCCTGTCATCGTGGCCGATGACCCGCTGACGTGCGTGGTGCGCGGCTCTGGCAAGGCCCTGGACAAGATGGACAAGCTCGGCAGCATCTTCACGAGCGACTGACGGGCAAGGCGCGCTAAGCGCGTCGCCGCATGCTTCTTGCTTGACGGCAGGCGCTTTGCCACTGCCCGGTCAGACCGCAGTTAATCCATGGAATACTCGCCGCCCCCGTTCTTCAAGCGCGGTCCGAGCCTTCTCACCCGATTCACGTTCTTCTCCCTGCTGTCGGTCGTTCTGCTCGTCGCCGATGCCCGTTTCAACTACCTTCCATTGCTGCGCCAGGGGATCGCAGCCGTGGTCTACCCGCTCGAGCGCCTCTCTTCGCTGCCCGCGTCCCTCGCATCGCGCATCGGCGACTTCTTCGTGACCCAGTCCCAGCTGCAGCGGGACAACGAGCAGCTCAAGCATCAGCAGCTGCTAGACGGCGCCGCGCTGCAAGCCGGGAAGGCGCTGGAAAGCGAGAACCAGCATCTACGACAGCTGCTCGAATTGCGTGAGCGCCTGCCGCGCGAGTTCATCGCAGCCGAAATGGTGTATTCGAACCGCGACCCCTTCACGCGGCGCGTCGTGGTCGACAAGGGCTTCCAGCACGGTGTCCGAGCCGGCCAAGCTGTGGTGGATGAAGCGGGTGTGGTCGGACAGGTGACCCGGGTATTCCCATGGGTGTCGGAGGTCACCTTGGTTACCGACAGGGAGCAGGCGATACCGATTCAGGCAGTGCGTAGCGGCCTGCGCGGGGTCACCTTCGGCATCGGCTACGACGGAACGCTGGAGCTGCGGTTCATGCCCGTGAACGCCGACATCCAGAACGGCGACCTGCTGGTGACCTCTGGCATCGATGGCACCTATCCGCCCGGTCTCCCGGTAGCGGTGGTGTCCAACGTCGAGCGTAACGCCGCCTACCCTTTTGCCCGCATCACGTGCACCCCGGCTGCCAGCGTGACCGGCTTCACTCAAGTGCTGATTGTGGCCACTGGCGGGCGCCCGCCGGAGAATGCGGTGCCGGACGAAGAGCCCGGACCCAAGGGGCGGAAGGCCAAGAAATGAGCCTGGACTGGCTGCGTACGCCCGTCGCCAGCCGGGCCGACCCACAGGAGATCCTGCTGCCTGTAAGGACGCGCTATATCGCGGCCACCTTGCTGAGCGCGCTGGCGTTGAACCTGTTTGCCCTGCCGGGGGTGTTGCAGTCGATCCGTCCCGATTTCATCGCGCTCACGCTCATCTACTGGGTGGTTTACCACCCACGGCGCGTGGGCTTCTTGCCGGCGTGGTTTCTCGGCCTTCTCATGGACGTCGCCGACGGCAGCCTGCTGGGTCAGCATGCACTGGCCTATGCCGTGTTGATGTATCTGGCCATCCTGCTGCATCGCCGGATCGTGATGTTCGGCATGCGGCACCAGATCGCGCACGTGGCAGCAATCCTCATCGTCTCGCAAGTCATCATGCTCGGGGTGCGCCTGATGGCAGGCGCCGAATTTCCCGGCGTCCTGTACTTCGCGCCGAGCTTGCTTGGCGCGGCGATGTGGCCGCTGCTGTTCAACGTGATACGCGTCCCGCTGCGGCCGAGGTCCAACCCGGATGCTGTCTAGGCCGCGCATCTTTCGCCGTCTCGCTGCACGAGAGGAGCGCGCCCCGATCGTTCTGGGAGGGGCTCGACGCGCGGAGCTGCGCGACCACCAGAAGGAGTTGCATGGCTTCCAAACGCGGCTCGTGGTGTGCGCAGGCAGCGTCGTCGCGGTGTTCTTCCTGCTTCTGGTGCGATTCTTCTACCTGCAGGTTCTGCAGCACGAGTACTACCACACGCTGGCCGAGAACAACCGCATCACCATCAACCCGATGATTCCCAACCGCGGCTTGATGATCGACCGCAACGGTGCAGTCATCGCACACAACTACGCTGCGTACACGCTCGAGATCACGCCGTCGAAGGCCAGCGATCTGGAGCCGCTGATCAACGAGCTCGCCACAGTGGTGGAGGTTGCACCCAAGGATCGCAAACGTTTTCGCAAGCTGTTGGAGGAAGGTCACGACTTCGCCAGCCTGCCGATCCGCACTCGGTTGAACGACGTCGAAGTCGCGAGATTCGCAGTCAACAAATACCGCTTCCCCGGCGTAGACATCCGCGCGCGTCTGTTCCGGCACTACCCCAATGGAGAAGTCGCGTCGCATGTGCTCGGCTACATCGGGCGGCGCACGCAAGCCGATGACGAAAAGCTGGAAGCCGAGGGGATGGACGCCAACTACAAGGGCACGGAGTTCATCGGCAAGGTCGGTCTCGAGGGACGCTATGAGGCCAACCTGCATGGCACCACCGGTTTCGAGGAGGTCGAGACCGATGCCAACGGGCGGGCGGTGCGCACGCTGCGCAGCACGCTGCCGGTGTCGGGGAACAATCTATTGCTCTCGCTCGACGCCCGCCTGCAGGAGGTAGCCGAGCGCGTGTTCGGGGAGCGGCGCGGGGCGTTGGTTGCCATCGAACCGGCCACCGGCGGCGTGCTGGCCCTCGTGAGCAAGCCTGGCTACGATCCCAACCAGTTCGTGGACGGCATCGATCCGCAGAGCTGGGACGTGCTCAATACGTCTCCCGATCATCCGCTCAACAACCGCGCTCTGCAGGGCGTCTATCCACCGGGCTCCACGTTCAAGCCGTTCATGGCGCTCGCCGCTCTGGAGCTCGGCAAACGCAATCCGCATCACGCTATCTATGACCCAGGGTACTTTTTTCTGTCCGGCGGCGGCGGCCACCGCTACCGCGACTGGAAGACCGGCGGGCACGGCATGGTGGACATGCATCGCTCGATCGTCATCTCGTGCGACACGTATTACTACGGCGTGGCGCAAGATCTGGGTATCGACAGCATCCACGAGTTCATCGGTCAGTTCGGCTTCGGCAAGCGCAGCGGCATCGACATCGACGGTGAGGCGGGCGGCTTGCTGCCGTCGCAGGAATGGAAGATGCGCCGCTTCCAGCAGAAGTGGTTCATGGGTGACACGATCTCCGTTGGAATCGGCCAAGGGTACAACCTGGCCACGCCGGTGCAGCTCGCGCAGGCGGTGTCGATCCTGGCCAACAACGGAGCTGTGTTCCGGCCGCACCTCGTGCGCCACATCCAGGACAGCCAGACGGGCAAGCTCACCAGCATCGAGGTCGAGCCGGTAGGTACGATCCACCTGCGACCGGAAAATCTGCGGCTGGTGCGCGATGCCATGATCGACGTCACCCGCCCGGGCGGGACCGCCGCCGCCGCAGGCGCGGGCGCGCCGTATCATTTCGCTGGAAAGACCGGCACGGCGCAGGTGGTGGCGATGAAGCAAAACGAGAAGTACGACGAGCGGCGGGTGCAGGAGCGTCACCGAGACCACGCCCTGTTCATCGCCTATGCGCCGGCCGAGGCGCCGACGATTGCTCTCGCGGTACTGGTGGAGAACGGAGGGCATGGCGCGTCGGCGGCGGCACCTGTGGCGCGCGCGGTGCTGGATTTCTTCCTGCTGGGCAAGGAACCGCCGCTCAAGTCGAAGGGCGCCGAGGACGCAAGCGAAAATGATTAGCCGCCTGCTGGCCTTTCTCGGGCGCCACATCGACCGCCATCTGCTGGCCGCCGTCGGTGCGCTGCTCCTGGTGGGCCTGATTACGCTCTACAGCGCTTCCGGCGAGAACGTGGGCCGCATCGGCGCGCAGCTTGCCAACATCGTCGTCGCCCTCACCGTGATGTGGATTGCGGCCAACATCCCGCCTCATTATCTGCAGCGGCTGGCGTTGCCCGTGTACGTGGTCGGTCTGTTGCTGTTGATCGCCGTTTGGCGTTACGGGGAGACAGTGAATGGCGCACGCCGCTGGCTTCACATCGGTGTCACGCGCATCCAGCCCTCTGAGCTGATGAAGGTAGCCGTACCTCTGGCGCTCGCGTGGTACTTCGACCGCTACGAAGCCGTGCTGAAGCTGCGCGACTTCGCCGTGGCGGCGCTGATGCTCCTCGTCCCGGTCGTGCTGGTCGCAAAGCAGCCCGATCTGGGCACCGCGCTGATCATCACTGCCGCAGGCTTCTATGTGATCTTCTTGGCCGGGTTGAGTTGGAAGGTGCTGGTCGGCATGACCGTGACCAGCGCGATCTGTGTGCCGTTTGTGGTGTGGCCGCTGCTGCACGATTATCAGCGCCAGCGGATTATGACCCTGCTCGATCCGAACCAGGATCCGTTGGGCGCGGGATACCACACGATTCAGGCCACTATCGCGCTGGGCTCCGGCGGTTTCTTTGGCAAGGGCTGGCTGAACGGCACCCAGGCGCACCTGGATTTTTTGCCCGAGCGCAGCACCGACTTCATCTTCGCTGTATTTTCCGAAGAGTTCGGCCTGTTCGGCAATCTGGTGCTGGTCACCCTGTTCTTGTTCGTCATCGGGCGCGGGCTGTTCATCACCTTCAATGCCTCGACCCTGTTCACGCGCCTCCTGGCAGGGGCGATCACGCTCACGCTGTTCACCTACGTCTTCGTGAACATGGGGATGGTGAGCGGGGTGTTGCCGGTGGTGGGCGTGCCGTTGCCGCTGATCAGTTACGGCGGCACCTCGCTGGTTAGCATCCTGTTCGCGATGGGGATACTCATGAGCATCCACACGCACAAGCGCCTGGTAAAGAGCTAGTGAGCGAAGCCGGCACAGGCCCGTCGCTGGCGTGTGCGGCCTTGATGCTTGTTGCACGGTGCGCGCGCCGCCTTTCGGTTTGCGCGCCGCGTGGCACCTACATCATCGCGCTTCTCACGCTCACCGCTTGCTCGGTTTCGCCGCCTCGTCCAAACACGGGCTCGCCACCCGCCGAGGGGACCGCAGCACACAAGCCGGGCGGCTATTACCTGGACGACGGCCCGGGAGCCAGTCCACCGGCCAATCTGGACCAGATTCCTGACGCCGAACCGCGCGCCGAGCCGATCAAGGCATCCACCTCGCGCCCTTATACCGCGTTCGGCCGTGCTTACGTTCCGATGACTCAGCTTGCGCCCTACCAGGCGCGCGGCACCGCGAGCTGGTACGGCAAACGCTATCACGGCCAGCCCACCGCCTCCGGCGAGCCGTATGACATGTATGCGATGACTGCTGCCCACCCGACTCTCCCCATACCGAGCTACGTGCGCGTGACTAATCTGCGGACCGGGAAGGCGGTGGTCGTGCGCGTCAACGACCGTGGCCCGTTTCGCGGCGAGCGACTGATCGATCTCTCCTATACCGCCGCGTACAAGCTGGGGATGATCGGTACAGGGAGCGATCTGGTAGAGGTGCAAAGTATCCTACCCGGCGCGCAATCGGCTCCGTCCAGCGTCGAAGCGGGAATGACGGGCCGCGACGTTCCGACTGCGGCTTCGCGCGCGGCTCCGCCCGCGCTGGAGCAGGAGCCCGCTGGCGTCTACGTGCAGCTCGGCGCATTCAGCCTGCGCCAGAACGCCGAGACCTTCCTCGCGCACATGCGGGTTGAAATGAGCTGGCTGGGCAGTGCGATCAGTGTGTATCTGCGCGACGGCGTCTACCGCGTGCACGCGGGTCCGTATCCGGACCGCCCGGCCGCCGATCAGGTCGCGACACGCATCGAGCGTTCCATGGATTTGAGGCCCGTTGTCATCAGCCGCTAGACGCAACACCCGAGATACACATGCACACACTGCTCTGCGGATCGCTCGCTTACGACACGATCATGGTGTTCCGCGATCGGTTCCGCAATCATATTCTTCCCGACCAGATCCACATTCTCAACGTCGCGTTTCTGGTCCCGGACATGCGCCGCGAGTTCGGTGGATGCGCAGGCAACATCGCGTATAACCTGCGGCTGCTGGGCGGCCGGCCGTTAATTATGGCCACGGTGGGCGAGGACCATCAGCCCTACGCCTCCCGCCTCGAGCAGCTCGGGCTGTCGCAGGCGCATGTCCGTCAAGTGCCGGACACATTCACGGCGCAGGCGTTCATCACCACGGATCTCGACGACAATCAAATCACGGCCTTTCATCCGGGCGCCATGAATCATTCGCATCTCAACCGCGTCGGCGACGCCAGGGACGTGACGCTTGGAATCATCGCTCCCGACGGCCGCCAGGGGATGCTCGACCACGCGCGCCAATTCGCGCAGGCCGGCATACCGTTCATTTTCGATCCCGGTCAGGGCATGCCCATGTTCAGCGGAGAAGAGCTGCTGCAGTTCATGCGCCTGGCCGACTACGTGGCCGTCAACGACTACGAGGCGCGCCTGCTGCAGGAAAAGACCGGCACGTCGGTCGAAGAGCTCGCCCGCATGGTGCGGGCGTTCGTCGTCACTCAAGGGGCCAACGGCTCAGTCATCCACGCGGACGGGCGCCTGCATCGCATTCCCTCCGCGCGGCCGCAGGCCGTGCTCGATCCGACCGGCTGCGGCGATGCTTACCGCGCCGGCCTGCTGTACGGTATCTCCGAAGGCTGGGATTGGCCCACGGCCGGTCGACTGGCGTCGCTCATGGGCGCCGTAAAGATCGCGAGCCGGGGCGGCCAGAACCACCAGGCAACGAAGGATGAAATCGGTGCACGTTACCGGGAGGCGTTTGGTGCTTCGATCTGGTAAGCTTTCGTGTAATAATTCGCGTCGCCGCGGGGTACCGCGCCCTGGCCGACCGCCGCGGAGCGGTGAAACGGCCTTATTTGGATCACCACGGGACACAGCGAGAACCAGTCACATGCAGCGCTGCACCAAGCAGGTGAGGCCCGCAATGGTGCACCGCTGTTACGACCGGTGGCTGCGTCCGCATGCGCTGTGCGTGAGCCCGGCGAGCCTTGCGGGGCCCTTACCGACGCTTTGCAGAAATCGCGAGAGCGTCATATTCGCTTCACGCATCTGTCATAGCCTCAACCCAATGTTCCTTTCCCTAGTCTCTTAATGGAGCGTAAACATGCTCGAGACACGGCGCGAACCGCGCCCTGAATCCCAGAGCCGGCTGGCGGTGCATATGGCGCGCAGCGAGGCCGAGATCCTGGAGGCGCAGCGCCTGCGTTACCGCGTGTTCGCGGAGGAGATGGGGGCGCGGCTCCCGAGTGCGGCGGAAGGGATCGACCGCGATGCATTCGATCCGTGGTGCGAGCACCTGCTGGTGACCGAGGAAGACACGGGCGAAGTGGTGGGCACGTATCGGATCCTCACCGGCGAGACCGCCAAGCGCGTCGGCGGGTTCTACTCGGAGCAGGAGTTCGACCTGTCGCGACTCACCCACGTACGCGACCGCGCGATCGAGATTGGCCGCTCATGCGTGCATCCGGACCATCGTAGCCGGGGCGCCGTGATAGCGCTCCTGTGGGCCGGGTTAGCGGAGTACATCCTGCGCGCGCGCTGCGAGTTCATCCTCGGCTGCGCCAGCATGAGCATGGTCGATGGTGGACACTCGGCGGCGGCGGCGTTCATCAAGCTGCGCGAGTCGCACCTGAGCCCGGCCGAATACCGCGTCTTCCCGCGCTGCCCGCTGCCGCTGCACGAGTTGGACCAAAACGCAGCGCCGACGATCGAACCCCTGATCAACGCTTACCTGCGAGTCGGTGCGTATGTGTGCGGCGAGCCCGCCTGGGATCCGGACTTCAATACCGCCGATCTGTTGATGCTGCTGCCGGCGTCGCGGGCGGATGCGCGCTACGCGAAGTACTTTATCGCGCGGCACTTGAAGAAGATCGCCGGGTAGCCGCGGTCAGACGCGGCCTTTCGACGTGACTCGCGAAAGGTCGACCCCGGGTTTCATTCGGCTGTACCGGCTCGGTCGGCTCCTGCTCCATCTCGTCTACGGCTGCTACTGCGTAGGCGTGCTCTTCCCCTTCTATTCCTGGCCGCGCCGCTTCGTCGCCATCAAGCGCTGGTCGCGTGGCATTCTGCGTATCGTGCGGCTGCGTCTCACGGTGCGGGGTTCGCTGCCAAAAGATGTAGTGCCAACCCTGATCGTGAGCAACCACGTGTCCTGGCTCGACATGTGGGTCATCAATTCGGTCGTTCCGGTGCGCTTCGTGTCCAAAGCCGACGTGCGTCGCTGGCCCGTACTGGGGTTTCTGGTAACGCGCGCAGGAACGATCTTCATCGAGCGAACCAAGCGGCATGACACCGCACGCACCAACCGCAACATGGTGCAGGCCCTTCTGCGGCACGAGCACGTCGCCATATTTCCCGAGGGGACGACGACCGACGGCACCGAAGTGAAGCCATTTCACGCATCGTTGTTTCAGCCGGTGCTCGGCGCAGGGGCGCGCGTGGTGGTGTTGGCGCTGCGCTACGTCAACTCCAACGGCAGCACGAACCTGGACGCTTCGTACGCTGGCGAGCGCTCGCTGTGGCAATCGGTGCAGCTGATCCTCTCGCATCGCTCACTACGCGCCGAGCTCACTTTCGCGGGCACGATCGACGCGAGCGGCAAGACGCGGCGTGAAATCGCGCGCGAAGCCGAAAGCATTACCGCTGCGGCTTTGCGGCTGTCCCCCCCGGACAGGAGAACTGGAACAGCCGACGGTCCTCGAGGCGCAGAGCGGACAGCTTTCGCCCCCACAGACACCCTGTATCCAATCCGATCACATTCGGCTCCAGCACCAGGTCAAGCGCTGACCAGTGACCGAAGATGATGGGCGTTGCGCGGCTCGCTCGCTCGGGAACGGCGAACCAGGGCACGACTCCGGA